>JAUUVJ010000145.1 GCA_030589605.1 Candidatus Hodarchaeota archaeon
AATTCATGAATTTATAGGCGTGTGATAGTTCCTCGTTCATCTGGGCAAAGAACCATGAACTTAAATTGTTAAAAGAATGCTCCTTCAACCAGATACTCATGCTCAGGTAAATATACGCTGAGTTCAATTCTTCTCCGATTTGATTATTGAATGCCTCGTTTATTTTTTCATTAATAAGTGCCATATTTATTCCTCACAATTAGATTTTTAATATTCTTCTTTACGTTAATCTCAATTGAATTTCTTCATTATATCAACATTATCTCTTTTAAGCTTTACAAGCGTAAAAAGACTAAAAATCAATACATTTTTTTCTTTTCATATGTTTCATGGTTCGAAAATCGAACAATTAAGCATAAAATCAATATAAATACAATATATTTCAGAAGTGAAGTTCGAAAACCGATATGGAAATGGTGTATTTATGACGTTTTTGAATACTGATGAAATTCTTTTGGAACTTAGTAGTAATTCGAACATCTCTTATGTTGATTTAGCTACCAAATTTAATGTATCAGATACAGCTATTAGAAAAAGAGTAAAAAAACTTAGAGAAGAGGGAATTATAAAACGTTATACCATTGAAATTGATCAGAAAAAGCTAGGATATGAACTAACTGCTTTTGTTGGATTTGATGTCGAAGCAAGTCATTTTATCCCCGTAGTTCAGGAACTTAAGAAATTGAAACAAGTTAGAAGTATTTTTCAAACCTCTCTTGATCATGATTTCTTGATGGAGTGCTGGTTTCGTGATAATATGGATTTAACCAACTTTATTAAGCAATTAGAAGGGTTGAAAGGAGTGACTAGAATCTGTCCTGCTACAGTTATTCAACGATTGAAATAATTAATCACCAGGTAACTTTTTCTAAGCAGAGTTTTCATATATCAGTTCTCCTTTCTTTTGTTAATTTTGCAGTAAGGTTATCTAACCCTCGACTAGTCTTAACCTGATAAGTTACGGACTTTGATATATTGTGATATAAGGAGGGTAACTGGGAAACTTGTTTCATTGAATAATTTCTCACATCCTTCAGAATTGGAGGTGGAATTAGGGATTTACCATTAACCATAACTTTTTGTAGTAGATCTTCATTATTTAGTTCTTCTCCTTTCAATCCTATTATATCATATTGTTCAGTTCCTTGTTTGATACGGTGTAAGCTTTTTTTACCTGGATACGTTATTTTTCCTTGACTAAGCTTAATTTTTGGACTATTGTTGAAATCTACTAGTTTATACACAGCAGAAAGAGTTGGTTCATCTCGTGAAACAATCATTTCAGTTCCAACCCCAAAAGCATCTATCGGAGCATTCTTAACCATCAAATCTTTGATTTTGTATTCATTTAAGTCACTAGTAACAAATATCTTAGTAGCAAAACAACCCTCTTTATCTAGTATGGATCTGACTGCAAAAGAGTTTTCTAGCAAATCACCACTATCTATTCTCACTGCACCTAGATTCTCTTTGAATTTAGAAGCAATCTGCGTTCCAATTATAATATCATATGTATCTATCAATGCTGTGAACGTTGAAGGGTATACGTTGACATAATCTTGAAATGCCGAAAACTCGTTATCATAAACTTGGATAAAAGAATGAGCCATTGTACCTGAAACAGGAATATCCCACAAAAAACCAGCAAAATCATTGGAAGTCTTTGCACATCCACCAATATAACAAGCTCGAGATGCAAATATCGCAGCTTGAGGATCATGGGATCTTCGCATTCCAAAATCTATCACTGGACGTCCTTCAGCAGTGTGGACAACACGAGAAGCTTTAGAAGCAATCGTTGTTTGACCAACTATCTTTGAAAGGAGAAATGTTTCTACAATTTGAGCTTCAATAATAGGAGCTGTTACCTCTAGGATAGGTTCATTAGGAAAAAAGACAGTTCCCTCTGGGATTGCACGAACGGAACCGGTAAAACGAAAATTGGGGAGATATTCATTAAAAAATAAAGGATTGACATGTTCAAACTCAGGTTTTTTACGGAGCCATTCAATATGCTCTTCAATAAAGTGAATATTCTCTAAATAATGTAAACATTGTTCAAGGCCAGCAGCAATAAGATAATTCCGATTCAGAGGCATTTTCCTGATAAATAGGTCAAAAGTAGCTTCAAAATCAGTTAGGTTTTGAGTAAAATAAGCTCCAGCCATTGTTAATTGGTAATGGTCTAGAGCTAATGCCATATTATTAGAATTCAGAAATCCGCTAACCATTGTGGATTTATTCAATACTATGTTCATCTCCATTTTATCAAGAGATCTTTTTAAATACTCAAATATTAGATCATATAAGAACCCTGAATAACACTACTCTTAATCAGGAATTCCACTTGATACTGGCTTGATTTGTAATTTATTTCTTAGGTCAGATAGAAGCTATTTTTCCTCTTTACTTGATTTCTTTCTATATTTCTCTATCTGATTTTCACATATCTCTAGTTCTTTCAATACACCTTCCTGTTGTGCGAATTGCTGGATATAGCTACCATCTAAGCTTTCTTTCTGTCGAAGGAGTATTGCTTTAACATCATTAAAATCAGTTTCACTCCCATATTTTAACTTTGCAATAATTAAATCCTCTGGTTTTTCCAGATAGGCTTTTCTATTAAAGATTTTAAGATACATACGATTTTTTAACGCTCTTTCATTAAGAGGTTCATAGATACCTTGAATATCTATTTTATAAGGAAAATTCTGATGTAAAACTGTAGCAAGTGATTTTTCTTGTATTGCAACTATGATATCTTGTGTACGATAATCGAAACCATTTTTCTCTAATACTTTAACGAGTGAGTCAATTTTTTCTTTTTCTGCATTAATGATAACATCTACATCAGATGTTGTCCTTGGTCTACCCCATTTAATTGAAGCTATTCCTCCAATAATAACATATTCGATATTAGATTCTTCTAAACATTCTATTACAAGTTCTATGAAGCTTTCAAGATTTGTATTGATTTCCTTTTGAGACAAATTCAAACATCCATCTAATGCTCTTCCATTATATCCTGTCATAAATCCATTATTTCACGAATCATTTTCAGAATTTCTTCTTTTGACGCATGTGGGTTCTCTTTTTTAATTTCAGAGAGTAAATTTTGGATAATCGAAGTAGTCATTGATGCAGCTATCTTAATTGATGAGATACCTGTTCGTTCTAAACTTATGATATCATAATAAATGGCGTCATTGTCATTAAAACGATGTTCCTTCATTTTTCTAACCCATTTTTCGTCAATTATTCATTATTTTTATATACTTATTTCAAACTTTAGTGTATCTTCAATAAAGTGAATATTCATATATGAGGGGCTTGAACCTTTTAGACTTATTATTATCTACATTGAACTATTTCTCTATTTACATCAATTTATGACCTTTTTTTCGTTGTATATGGGATTTGATTTTTATGATAAATCATAGTCATATTGCTACTAAATCATTTCTAATAAATGGCATGCTTCTTTTATTCAAAATAAAGGCGTTAAATTTGTTTTCTCCATCGATGGAGATATTTCATTGTTTGGAGGGATATTTGAATAGTTTAGCTATTTTTTGAGTGGTTTCAAGAATTGATTCATCAAACCGTTCTAAAAGGAATAACATTTCGTAAATATCTCTGAAGTCAATATTTAATTCGATTATGACTTTTTCATTTTCTGCCATCCATTTTTTTATGCGCTCCCGTGCCTCATCTGTTTTTTCCTGCAATTCATCAAATACCTTGATTTGAGCTTCTATTGATAGACCAGGATTGAGTGTCTCAAGAAGTTTCGTAATATTTGTAATATTTTGGTATATGTAACGTTTACGACCAAAATTCATATTTTATTTCTCATTTCCTCTTTTCAATAGATTCAACAAGCAGACACAGGATTTCAAATATCATTGTAGCTGCAACTAGTGCAGTATTTCCTGTGGGGTCAAATGGAGGAGCAACCTCTACAACATCCCCACCAACTAGATTTAATCCTCGTAATCCTCGTAACAATGACTGAGCTTGGTAAGGAGATATACCACCTATCTCTGGTGTGCCCGTACCAGGTGCATAGGCTGGATCAATGCTATCAATATCAAAAGTAAGATAAGTCGGCCCTTTACCAACAATTCTTCTAGCTTCTCTGATTATAGCTTCTACTCCTTTATCCATGAATTCCTCAATAAAGATGACACGAATACCTGATTCTTGTGCATAGTTCCACCCCTCCTCAGAGTTTTGTGCTCCACGTATGCCAATTTGGATTGTTCGTTTGGGATCAAGAAGTCCTGCTTCAATCGCTCTACGAAAAGGAGTGCCATGAGTGATTTTATAACCCATTTCTTCATCACAAGTATCTGTATGAGCGTCTATATGAATTAACCCAATTGGTTGATCGCAAGCTATTGCTCGGAAAATTGGTAAACATATCGAATGGTCTCCTCCTATACTTAATGGAATAACCCCTGCATTATGAACTTGTTTATAAAATTTGGTTATATCATTATGAGCTTCATTTATTTGATAATAATGTTCAATCGGCACATCCCCCATATCCCCTATCATACATTTCTCGAATGGATTTATTCTAGTGACATGATGTATTGAGCGTAACATACTAGACAAATTGCGTACTTAACGGGGGCCGTGACGTGCTCCAGCGCGATTTTCAACACCTCCATCATAAGGTATTCCTATAATAGCAATGTCTACATTTGATGGATCGGTAATGTTTGGTATTCGCATAAATGTTGGGATTCCAGAAAAGCGGGGTCCCATCATTGAATGATAAAAATCATCTGGTATAACTTTTGATTTCTTTTCTTGTGGTTCCTTTTTCTCTTTCATTTTCATTTAGCTCCATATTAGAGTACCTTTAATTACCCTTTTTATAGTATGAATATCAGATTTTCATCGAGGTTTGGGTTTGATCAAAGCTTCATTTTTACGGGTCTAGAAGTAATCAGAAAATAGTTTTTACATTTTTGTGTATGTTCCCATAGACTTTAAACCATTTAAATATTACATCAAGACCTAGCACGAAGTTTACACCGAATAATACACTTACAAAAACCACATCTTGAATGAGCTATAATTAAGAAAAGAATACTACCTAGTGAACTCTTGCTTTTTCAAAGATCTTCAGTATTTTGATGAATAGGAGTAAATCTATTGATAGTATCATTAGATATATGTGATTTCAATATAAGTAATTTTTTGAATTCAGGTTCGTTGACTCGATCGAATGTTTGTGTGACAAGATATCATTATTATCCCACCTTAATCATGGTTCACTAAAAGTCTCTAAATCAGAACTAAACTTTGATGAATTTTTATCCGATACATTTGAACCCTATGTGATACTTCTAGAAAAGCAATTTGAGTTAGGTGATACTCAATTGGAATCACCTTTGATTATTGAAGGGGATAAAGATCTTCTTCAAGAAGTTTTAGAGATTGTTTTAGATAATGCGGTTAAACATACTCACCCTGATAAAAGACAAATTAAAATTGATCTTACACTCATAAAAGATAAAATTCAAATTAATATCTCTGATAATGGAGCAGGTATATCTCCAGAGAATATAGAACGGATTTTTTTACAATTTGTTTCAATTCCTACCGAATACTCAGCTATAGGTACAGGCCTTGGATTATATCTTGCCCAACAAATCCTTGAAAAACACAGAGGTTCGATTTCAGCAAAAAGTAAAGGCCTAGGATTTGGAACTACCTTTTCAATAATTCTCCCGAGAGTAATATAACCAGATATGTAAGTCAGTCTTTCATTTGGAATATCGGTTAATATATCCTTTGAGAACAATTATTGAGATAATGAGTTAATATTCCTTGATAGGTGTCCAAATTTCAATGTATTATTGGATTTAGAGATTATATCCTCTATCACATTCTCAAGCTGCTTAAAATTGACTTCTTTCTCATAAAAATACTTTATACTTGCTTTTAATGCTCTATGTTTAACACTTGGCTCTGTAGCTAATAAAAGTATGTTATATTCAGGATGTAAACCTAAATAATCCTTAATGACCTTTAAACCATCTACAAGAGGCATTTGATAATCTAATAATATAATATCAGGATATTCTCGAAATTCCTTACTGATACTAACAACCTTCCTACCATTATACGTTTTATAATCGACTCTATAACCATACTTAGATAAGAATTGAGTTAAAAGTAAAACAATGTCTTCTTCATCATCATCAATAAGAACGATATTTACCACTTAATTCTCCTCAACTGTGTATTTAGTGTCTAATAAGGAATTTTCAATAATTGTTATACCTGATGATAATCTTTAACTGATAACTAGTAGTATAAGATATAAGAATATGGTAAAGAATGATGAAAAAAAGGGGAAAATCATTTTGGAGATATTTAAAATATAAACTTTTTATATTGAATCATGTAAAAAAACCAGAATCCCAAATTTAAAATCATTCTACAATTCCAAGCAATATTTTTGTCTAAACCTTAGATTTTGATTTCTTTTTATCTATCCCGAATTTGTTTTAAATAAGACTGAATTTCCTTTAGGAACAGACGATTTAGTATATATAGATGGTATTTTTTTTGATAGTATTCTTTTAATAACTCCATTTAAATCTTTATAATTGAATGGTTTCTTCAAAACATATTTAATCCCTATTTTTGACGCGATCGCTTCAATTCCATCGTGAGCTGTGATCATAATAATGTTACAATTTGGATGGAACGTTAATAGTTCCTTAGCAGCATCTAAACCATTCAGAATAGGCATTATATAGTCTAATAGCACAATGTCTGGAATGTTTTGCAATTTTTTATAGATTTCAACAACCTCTCTTCCATTATGCGCTTTGTCAATCACATTATATCCAAATAAAGTTAGCATTTTTTCGAGAAGAGATAAAATATCAACTTCGTCATCTGCTATTAATATATTTGCCATTTAAATACCCTGAGATGAATTTATAAATATCTTAATCTTTCAATTTTCTTTTTGGTTGAATATTTTTAGAATTTCTTCATTTAAACCATATTGTATTGATTAGAGTCTAAATCTTCCAGTGAAGGATTATTAAGAAACAGGCTTTGAACCATAACATAGTCTTCATAACACTCGATTGCTTTACGAAAAATTTCAGATTTGAGTTGTTCTTTCCATCCTTTATTTGGTGAATAAATGGCTCTACAAATATGAGTGCTCATATACATTAGAATATTACTCATAGTTTGAAGCTTTTCTAATGGATTCATTCTTGTGAGAGAAAAAATTGGTTTACGAGTATTATTTTGCCAATTTAGGATGCCTTTTTTAATAAATCCGCTTATTACATAATCATGAAAGGGCACCAAAGCACAAACTTCTTCTACAATCTCATTTAGCATAACTTCTTGTTCTTTGGACATAAAGATATAATTAAGGTTCAATTTTGCTTGTTGATAAGTTTCATCATAAGAAGGCTCGTCGATTTTGAACCACTTTAAAACTTCATTAAGACGATTAATTGATTTTTTAAAAGAACAAGTCCTTGTAGTAATTGATCTCAATCGTTTTTCTACTTCCTCACTATAAAAGAAAATTTTCTCTGATAGCTTATTATTTTTATAAGCATTAATTTTAGACATTACCCTTTCACTCAATAATTTAGTTTCATTAATTCTTGAACTGCTCATACATCAATGAATCAGTAACAAGCCTATGAATAATAGAGTGGTTTATATAAAAAAAACATAAGGCAAAGAATAGTGAAAAATGAGGAAAATATCTTTTCTGAATTAAAAATAATTAAATTATAATTAGGAATAGAAAGCAATTTTGATGGAGAGTTACCCTTAATGAAGATTTTAGAATCTCCCTTCTATTTCAGTATTGAATAAAAGGATTAAATCCTTTTTGAGTGAGTTCTAGCAGTATTTTGCCTTCCTATTTTGTTTTCCCTAACATATCCTGTTGTAATTAGCTCTTTAATCCGTTTTCATGCTGTTGGTCTACTTAGGTTCAATTCTATAGCGATATTAGAATAAGAAGGTCTTCCACCCAGCGTATTATTTGAATAGAGATATCTCAATAATTCCAGTAAATTTGGAGGAACTTTAGAAAGTACACGAGTTTCAAGTTCTTTGGTTTCCTTTTCTAATTAAATAATCATTATCTTCATTTAAGATGAAACATGGAATCTTGAATAAATTATGCTTTTTTCTTTCTTATCGAGAATGTAAAATGAATACAAGAGAAAAAAAAGGAAATAAACACAAATAAGAGAAAGAGAGAATGAATGCCATAAATGGCTTTCATCCAACTCAATCCCTATATATGGTAGGTAGAGGTAGTAGAAGAAGGTGTTAATAAATGCAACAAATACATATTATTTATCCTGCTTTTTGCTTGCTTTCATAATAGTCTGGGTTATTATTTTTCTGACTTTAACAATAGCTTCCCTTTCTCCAGAGTTAATAAACTGTTTCCAGTAAGCCACAGGTAAACCAAATAATACAAATAGTTCCTTTAAAAGTAGAACCATATCAATAATAAGATCACTATTGTTAGATAGGATTCCTTCGTCACCTGGAGTTCTTAATAAACTTCTTGAAAGAGAAAGAACTTCTATTGCGATATCATTTAGTTTTACATTCTTATCTTGTTTAAAGAGAATTGGTTGAAGATCATTGCTCTCAGCAAACTCAAATGCATCTGTATTCGAAGCCATAAGGGTATAGCCATTGGAATCACTACGGATAAAATGAAAGATTCTTTTTTCTTTCGTGATTCTATCAAGCAAGAAGGGGCCTAATGATTCAAACTCAATCTCTTTCAATTTATCGAAATCAAGGTTGTAATATTTCATATGTATGCAGCTCATACTAATTTTTCCTACCTTCTTGCCTCATCGAATT
>JAUUVJ010000075.1 GCA_030589605.1 Candidatus Hodarchaeota archaeon
ACGTTGAAATGTTTTCCTTTTTTGATTCCATATTGAATGATTAAATCTTTATTTTTTGTCTTGAATTTGAAATCTCCTGTATTTTTTAGAAGATAACCTATATAGATCTCTTTTTGATCTTTTTCTAGCCATAAATGGATAAAATTCGCAAATTGATGATCATCAGAACGTTTAATCTTAAAATTACCTAGATTTTTTCCTTGATCTGTAATTTCTAGACCATATTCAATTGAATACTCTGATTCCTGTTCATCCTCACTAATGGATTCCTCACTACTCATTATTTTCCTAAGTTTCATCTCTTCACTATCTAAATAAGCTTTAGCTAATCTTGTTGCCTCTTCAACCGCTTCTGAAACAATTGAAGAATCCTCAGGATTACTGATTTCTAATTCATACTCTATCCAGATTTCTTCTGGTTCAAATTGTCGTACCTGTATCTTACGACTTCTTGCTATTCTTTTGGGAATAACTCGGAATTTATCTTTCATTTTTTCACACAAACTTTGTAATACATCACAGTTCAAACTGAATTTATTGTTTTTTTAGTTTTCCTATTCAATGATAGCAATTCAATATTATTTAAATATTATAATGAGAGGGATTTAACCTAAACTCACATGATTTCCTGAATCCTATCATTTCTCTTTAGAAGAATACTATATCCCCTCTTATATATCATGAGATGAGAATAGATTAGTTGAAATTCTCTTAAACCTGTGGATTATGTACTTAATAGCATTTATTCTATATTGAATTTTATTATTATATTAAGACTAACAACGATCTTAAATGCAGCATAAAGTTCTCAGGAAAAAAGAAAAATGAAAAGAAGAAGATTTAATTCCTTTTTGTAAAAACAAATAGTAAGTAGTCATTTAAAATCGCTAAATTTATGTTTCACTTTTTAGATCTTTCTCTAGTATCATTTCATGAATTGCCTTGGCTGCTTTTCTTCCTGCTTCCATTGCTAGAATAACTGTAGCAGCTCCAGTTGCTACATCTCCACCACAATAAATTCTCTCTCGAGATGTTTTACCTGTTTCTTTATCGTGAACAAATGTTCCCCATCGTGTTGTTTCAAGCCCTGGGGTCGTTTGAGCAATTAATTGATTGGGTTTTTGACCTATTGCTACAATTACTGTGTTGACAGGAAAAATAAAATCAGAATTAGGAATAGGTATTGGACGACGACGACCAGAATCGTCTTTTTCGCCTAAAGTCATACGCATGCACTTTAATCCAACAACATTACCTTTTTCATCGCCTAACATTTCTAATGGAGAGGTTAATTCCCCGATAACAACACCTTCATCTTTAGCATGAATAATTTCCTCTAGTCTTGCTGGTATTTCACCTTCAGATCTTCGATAAATGATATCAGATTCTCGAGCTCCTAACCTCAAGGCAGTTCTAGCGCAATCCATAGCGACATTACCAGCGCCTATAATAGCAACTTTCTCGCCAACTGTAACTGGAGTATCATATTCAGGAAATTTATATCCTTTTAACAAGTTAACTCGGGTCAAAAATTCATTCGCAGAAAAAACTCCATTCAATGTCTCCCCTAGGATTCCGAGGAAATTTGGAGCACCTGCACCAGAAGCAATATAAACTGCATTGAATTTATATTCATTTAAAAGCTCTTCAACAGTGATTGTTCTTCCAATTAGAATATCAGTTTCTAATTTAACGCCTAAACTTTGAATATATTCTACTTCTTCGCGAACAATCCTCTTAGGCATCCTGAATTCAGGAATACCATAAGTTAATACTCCTCCATAATCATGAAGAACTTCATAGAGAGAAACTTTATGGCCAAGATTAGCTAGTTCAGCAGCACATGTTAATCCTGAAGGACCAGATCCTACAATAGCGATTTTAGTTTCTAAATTCTCCTTAGTGATCGTTTCTGGTCGTTTACCGTTATCAGCTACATATCTCTCTAAAGATCCAATTGAAATAGCATTTGGATGAATACAAAATTCTTGACATTGGTTCTCTTGAGGACATACTCTTCCTGTAATTGCTGGTAAACTATTTGTTGCTAGAATTATTTTTTTAGCTTCATCTATCTCACCATCAATAATTTTCTCTATGAAAGCAGGTATATTGACATCTACTGGGCATCCTTTTAAACAACGAGGACGTTTACATTGTAGACATCTAGAGGCTTCTTCTATGGCTTCTTTTTCGGTAAATCCTAGAGCTACTTCTTCAAAATTACGAATTCTTTCTGCAGAGTCTTGAATACTCATATGAATTCTCTGCTTTTTTACCCTCTTTTTTTTCTCCTTTTTACCTTCTACATCCATTTTTTATACCTCATTACCTGTTTCTTGTAGCTTTTTCATTAGAAATACGCTCTTCGTATCTGTATGCACGTGATCTTAAAGTTAATTCATCAAAATCGATTTTAAGACCATCAAAATTAGGGCCATCAACACAGGAAAATTTTACTTCTCCATCAACAGTAACACGACAAGCTCCACACATTCCAGTTCCATCAACCATTATTGGAGCTAAGCTAACCGTTGTTGGTATGTTATATTTCTTCATAACATTACATACAGCTCTCATCATTGGAATAGGGCCTACTGCTACAACATGATCGAATTTACGCCCTTCTTTGATAAACTTTACTAGAATATCAAGACCAAAACCATGATGACCTAATGTTCCATCATCAGTCGCTATATGAAGCTCATCACTATATGTTCTCATTTCTGATTGGCAAATCAAGAGACTTGCTGTTCTTGAAGATATAATACTAACAATATAATTCCCTAACTCTTTCAAAGCTTTTGTCTTCGGTAATATTGGAGCTACTCCGCATCCACCACCTAGAACTGCAACGGTACCCCATTTATCTACTTCTACAGGCTGTCCAAGTGGACCTAAAAGGTTTAATATATGATCTCCGGTTTCTAGAGTACTCATAAGTTTGGTACTTTTCCCTATCTTCTGAAATATCAATGTAATTGTGCCTTCTTCGGCATCAGACTCAGCTATGGTTAAAGGGATCCTTTCTCCTTTCTGATCAATTCTTAATATCACAAATTGACCTGGTTTAGTTTTTTTCGCTATTTGGGGAGCTTTAACAACCCACTTCACAATTTCAGGAGAAAGATCTTTTTTTGAAACAATCACCGATTTTCCTTCAATGTATCTAGAAACTGATGGTAGAATAGGTGTCTCTTCTTTTTCAGGCATAATCTCTTTTTCTAATTCATTCAAATACCTTGAGATTTGCATAGCTGCTTTTTGTCCTTCTGCTGCACCTACACCGACAATCGAATGGCCCCTGATTGCACTTCCAGCGGCAAAAACACCAGGTATATTAGTGTCCTGATTAGCTGAATTTTTTATCAATGTTCCCTTAGGAGATATAGCTAAACCAGCATTTAGAAAAAGATCTCTATTTCTATTTTTACTACTGATAATAATCACTATATCAGTCGGAATCGATACTCTTTTTCCATCTTTAGTTTGTGTAATTATCCTTGTAACATTTTTACTGCCTTCAAAGGCAATAATTTCATGATTATACTTTACATCTACAAAACTTTCATTCAACCTTCGTAGTAGAGCAGGATGAGCTTCGAAAGTATCTCGGATTGTTAATAAAGTAACATGAGCTCCTACAGAATCGCAATGAAGTGCATTTCGAACAGCCCAAGAAGTATGACCAATAATAATAACTCTTTTTTCGTTATGATCACCACTTGGAAGAGAATAATAGAGTCCTTTCTTATAAAACTTTCGTTCTCCAGGAACTCCCAGTTTACTTGGATAAAATCCAGTTGCTATTAGTACAGTTTTTCCTTCATACACAACTTCCTCTGAAAAAAATTCTCCTCTTGAGATTTTGGTATGGACACGTTTAATTTGGCCTTGTAGTTCAAGTTGGCTTACTTTTTCAGCATATTTAATTGTAGCATGATATTTCGCCTGTTTAGCCATTTTATCAAGCAGTTCTTGTCGAGTTATGCTAAAAAATCCTGGATAGCCATCCACAGACATAGTACCAGCGGTTGCAGTACCAACTCCAGATCTAGCTTCGAGTACTAAGATGTGAAGTCCTAGTTCAGCAGCACGAATAGCACAAGATAAACCTGATGGGCCTCCTCCTACAACAATGACATCCCATATTTTTGATTCTTTTGAATTCAATTCTGTTTACTCCAAAAGATAGAAAAAAAAGAATTATACTCTTATAAATCAATTCTAATATATTTTAATTGGTATCAATTCGAGATTCTGATTTTGGGTTTAATAAATAAGTACTAAAGAATTTTATTCATATATTCGAGTTCAAAAACCTTAATTCTAATGAATGAATTATAGTATTTAGATATTAAGATGAGTATCGATCCTTTTTTTTCAATAAATAAGGAAGTAATAGCCTCAGATAAGCAAACATTGGTTTCTAAAACAGGTTTATTTGGTTTTTTTCTATGTTCCTTTGATATAACACGGGGATTGCAAATACTCTATTCTTTCCCTAAAAAAATGCAAAAAAACCAAGAAGAACTTGATATTTTAAAAACACACTGCATTTGGAAGATGGAAAAAATTCCACTTCGGATTGACTTGAAATTTTCTGACTTCATTTATTCTGCTTTTCAACTTCATGATAGTTTAGACGAAGAAATTGCTGCAACACTAAAAAGACCACTTTATGGAATTGTACTTAAAATTAATAAAGAAAATCGGCCTATCCCGTCAAAACTATTATTAAATTTTAAATTAAAAATAGAAAAAGAAGTAGGAAGTAAACTGAAGATTTTATCTAAACGAAAAGCAATAGAATCAAATCCCATAAAACGAGAAAAATACAAGAAACTCTCTAATGAAGCCTTATATCTTCATAATCATTTGGCACAAATGTGGAATGACTTTAAAAAGCAAATTCTTGATCAAATTGAATTATTTCCAGATACAGAAGACATTACACTTGAAAAATCTTCATTATTACCCCAAGATGTAAGTTCAACTGCTACAAATTTCTTTAAAAAAAAAATATCAATACGAACTATTTCTTCTGAAGAAAACCCAGGCCAAATCTTCGTCATGCTTGTAAATCAAAAGGATAACTTAAATGATGTAATTATTCATGTTTCTAAGACATTAGAGTTTTTTAGTGAAACAATATGGGTACAAGAACTTCCAGAATGGCCAGTAAAAGAAGAATTAATCCTAGAATTCTCTAGGTCTGATTTTGATGAAAACTACCTGATAAAAATAAGTAGTCGAAAGACAACTGTAGATATTAAATCTATCGAAATTAAGGCACGAATTTAATCGAGTAGAGGTTTACCTAAATGGTTTCTTCTCAAGTATCTAATGATAATTCTTATGGTTTTTATTTGTATTTTTTTGATGAAGTTGGGGGCCATACACCTCTTTTTGCATATTCTGAGGATTTCAGTGATGACAAAAACGAGAAAAAAATCCTTTCAATCCATCCAATATGGTGGCATCAAGAGAAATTTTTAAAATCTGAAAAATTCCAAACTTTAGATCTCGAAATAGGGAATGTAGTTTATTCTGCTACATTATTCTTTTATCAAACAAAAAGAAGAAAAAAAAGGTCTGGAATGAACTCAGTAAAATGGGAAAAAGAGCGTTTCGTTTTAATTGTAAGATCACCATCTTCAGTTTCATTTATAGCTCAAGAAATTCTTCATGAAATACGAAATAGAATACAGGGAAATATTGGTGACAAACTATGTTTTCTTGTACAACATCATTTCTCTGCTAGTGAAACACCAGAAGTTAGAGAGTTCCTATCTAAACAAGTTAAAACAATTGAACTTCAACTTAGAGCGATTTGTCAAGATTTAGTACCCAAAACTCCACTTTCTAAGCTAAAAGTATATATGGATGATGAAAAACAAAAATCAGCTTCTAATCTTCATCCATTTCAAGAAAATAATTTACCTAAACCAAAAAAATTAAGATTTTCAATCCCTACTTTAAAGAAGAAAGAAAATGCTCAGATTGATAAGAGTAAAATTATTGAACTCGAACCAGAACGAATTAAAATTGTCCAAATTAAACAAAATCCTGAAAATAATAATATTCAGGTAAATATACTGAACAAGGGCTCTCTCACACTCAATAATGTTTTACTGAAGATTATTCAATCTGAAGGATTCTTCAAAAAAGATCTACTTGTAAAATCAATTGATAAATGGAATTCTGGAGAAGAATTAACCATTAAATTCGAACCAATTGACGATCCTAGCACAATCTATTTTTTAAGAATCGAAGATGAGCATGAAGTAATAAAGATAAAAAGAATATTAGGTTAAGAGGAGATATTTTGAAAACAATGAAAATTAAAGATATTATGACTCGTAATATTGTCTCAATGAATGTTGATGATACAGTAGATAAAATAGCTCTAGAGATGACAGAAAAAAGAGTTGGTTCAGTATTCATTTATGATAAAAATGATTTTGTAGGCCTGGTTACGAAAAGAGACTTATTAGAAAAAGTTTTATTAGATTGTTTAAATCCTTGCGAAGTTATCGCAAAGGCAATCATTAAGAAGAATCCTATTGTAATATCAAAACAAGAAAATATCCAAAATTGCCTAAGGTTAATGTATAAGCATAAAATAAAACGACTTCCTGTTGTAGATCCTAATAATGATAATATAGTAGGAATAATTACTTCATATGATATTATCGCTGCATTTAATCTTTTGGAATTAAGCTAGTATCTTCCTCTTCCCTGTTTCAATATTGTTTCAATATTTGAAATCCAAGAATCTATGATATTATAGTTGAGAGAAGAGGGATTTCTAATCATCAAGAACTCAAAATTACTTGTTTTCCTCCTCAACAACAATTATTTTTGAAAATAATTTTCCATTGATGTCTTTTACTGATAAAAGGTATTCCTTTTCATTTTCTTGCATACGAGGACACGAGAATTCATGTTCTTCTTCAGGAGTCCAACGTGAAATAGTAGTTTCAAGTAAAGCATTCTCAAAGAAATCATGGACATGAGTAATAGTAACTTTCACTTGATCTAGAGGTTTATCTGAGACATTTGACAAAATAATTTTCAATCTTGGGGATTCTGGTGAAATAGCGATCTCTTTTATTTTGAGTTTCTCTTTTGGAACAGTTATAAAATCTACTTCCTCATCTTTTTCTGGAAATAGGTCTTCATGAATTGCACTTGCTGCACGACGACCAGCACCCATGGCTGATATTACGGTTGCAGCACCAGTAACTATATCTCCACCAGCATATACAAAAGGTTTACTTGTTCGGCCCATTTCATCTGTTACAATATTTCCCCATTTATTGACTTCTAGATCTGATGTTGTCATTGTTATTAGAGGATTTGCATTATTTCCAATTGATATTATTATTAAATCAGTTTCTAGCTCGAAATATTCACCCTCAATAGGAATAGGACGGGCACGACCAGATTTATCAGGTTCTCCAAGTTTATATCGTTGACATTTAACTTTGTTTATTCTCCCAAATTCATCACCTAATATTTCTACAGGATTGGACAATAAATTGAACTGTATTCCCTCTTCTTCAGCGTGATGAATTTCCTCTGCTCTAGCAGGCATTTGTTCCCTAGATCTTCGATATACGATGTAAACATTATCCGCACCCAAGCGAAGTGCAGTACGAGCTGAATCCATAGCAACATTCCCACCACCAACTACGACTACATTCTTACCAAGTACTAAGGGGGTATCATAGTCAGGAAAAAGGTAAGCTTTCATTAGATTTGATCGGGTTAAATACTCATTTGATGAGTAAACACCTTTGAGATTTTCCCCAGGAATATTCATGAATACAGGTAAACCAGCACCAACACCGATATAGACTGCATCAAACGAGTCATGTGATAATAAATCATCAATAGTACGAATCCGTCCTACTACGTTATCATAGACGAATTTTACACCTTGATTTTCTAGATTTTGTATTTCATACTCTACAACAGATTTAGGTAAACGAAATTCAGGGATTCCATAAACAAGAACCCCTCCACCTATATGAAAGGCTTCAAAAACTGTAACCTCATATCCTAGCTTTATTAAATCTCCAGCTGTAGTTAATCCAGAGGGACCACTACCTACTATGGCTATTTTTTTGCTGTTTTTCTTCACAGTTACTGGACTGGAAATATATCCACTTAATCTTTCATAATCAGCCACAAAACGTTCGAGATGTCCGATTGCAACTGGTTCACCTTTCTTCCCACGAATACATAACTCCTCACACTGAACCTCTTGTGGACATACACGTCCACAGACAGCAGGAAGAACATTTTTTTCTTTAATCTTCTTTGCTGCTTCAAACAATTTACCTTCTTGAATCAGTGTTATAAACTCAGGTATAGGAACACGAACAGGACATCCCTCAACACATTTGGGTTTTTTACAATTTAAACACCGTTGTGCCTCTTGTATAGCCATTTCTTCTGTATAACCATATGGAACTTCTCGGAAGTTTTTCCCACGTACTTCAGGTGGTTGACATGGCATTTCAGACCTGAGAATTTGCATTCGTTCCTTCGTTTTCAAATTGATTCCTCCTCATTCATTTTTGCTAGAATTTTTGCTAAAGAACGACATTGAGGAGAAAAATTTTGTAAACTTAGCGATTCCTCTCGAATATAGGAAGTATTTCGAATACCGATTAATTCATCCCAATTAATTTTGTGTGCGTCGAATTCTGGACCATCTACGCAAGCAAATTTCGTTTTTCCATCATAGGTTAGTCGACAACAACCACACATCCCTGTACCATCTACCATGATGGTGGAAACGGTTGCATAGGTAGGAATGTTCCCTAAAGATTTAGTAACATCAGAAACTTTGCTCATCATTACATTGCAACCAATAACTTTAATATGATCTATTTTTCGCCCCTGTGAAACTATCATTTCTTCAAGAACATCGTAAATATGTCCTTTTTCCCCTTTAGATCCATCACTTGTAACAAAAATGACTTCATCGCTGAATGCTCGAAACTCATCTTCATAATATAAACGGCTTTCGTTTTTTGCCTCAAGAATGGTGATTATATTATTACCAAGATCTTTCAGTTTTTTTGCAACTGAATATATTGCACCCAACCCAAAGCACCCACCTCCTAAAACAACTGTACCAAAATTGTCTACGTATGCTGGTTCTCCTAATGGACCTACTATACTATAAAAAGAATCTTTTTCTTCCATGAATGCCATCTTTGTGGTAGAAAGCCCTACTTCTTGAACGAAAAAGGTGATGGTTCCATCTTTTTCGTCCCAATCTGCTAGAGTAAATGGAATTCGCTCGGATTTTTCATCGACCATAATTAATACAAATTGTCCAGGTTCTACTTTTCGTGCGATATCTGGAACGGAGACCACAAACTTATGAAGATTCGGTACACATTCCTCTTTTTTAAGAAGCTTAAATTTTGACATCTTGCATACCTTTTCCTTTTGATTCATTTATAATTCGTTTAGCATTCAGGAATAAGTCAAACTCATTAACTTTTTCAGATATCGGAGTTCCCATATATTCAAAAGATTGTTTCGGTATCAAAGGTACCTCTAATGAATCACTTTCCGCAATAGTATCTTGTAATTCATCAAGTGACTCGTAAATATATCCTTTAAATCCCATTGCTTGAGCTACTTTACATATGATACTCCAACTAGGAAGAGCGATACCTGGAGGTTCAACTATTTTTTTAATCACGTTTTTCATGAATTCCTCCCCTGTTTTTGTACCATCTTCTTCAGTAAAAGCTGTTGTTGGCAATATGACGTTTGCTTTTTCATAATTTGGATGTTGATAAATATCCTGTACTACTAAAAATTCTAAACTATCGATCTTTGCAATCAATTCTGAATTATATGTTGAAAATAATACTTTTATTCTTCGTGTGATGAGATCATTCAGCCCTTCTTCGTCATATACAACATTATTACTGCTAATTTCCTTTGCCAATTTATTAAATAAGAAAATTGCTTCATCAGTTAAAAATGGAGAAACAAGAAATCCTATTTCTTCAGGCTTGAACTTTTTTAATTCTTCAGCAGTGTATTTTATCGCTTCATCCCAAGATACTGGATAATGTTCCTCTCTTAAGACCTTGCGCTTAATTGTTGGATATTCTAAACGATTGCGTCCATTTAATAGGGCTGGAATACAAAATCGTCCTTTAACACAATATTCACGACGAGCTGACATCTCATAAGGGGGATGAACATTAACTACTTTATCCCATTTGACATCAACAACCATTTGACATCCATGAGAACACAATAGACATGTTGTTTCCACTGATTTATCAGGAGAACCAAACCAGGTAGAACCACGGGCAATTAATGCACCTGTTGGACATACATCAATACAATGACCACAAAATACGCATCCACTTTCAAGATGAGATACTTCTAAAATTGTCCCGACTTTTGTATCGTGACCTCTTTTTGTAAGAGCAATAGCGCTATAACCTAAAACATCTTGACAAGCTCGGATACAACGAGCACATAAAATGCAAAGATTATAATCTCTCACTAGAAAAGGATCATCCCGTTCTAAAGGTAGATTTTTATAAAGGATTGGATAACGAATTTCTTTAATCCGTAAATAATCAGAGATTTTTCTTATTTCACACAACTCTTTATGACTGCATGTATAACAACCAATTACACGTCCAGCTTTGTATTCTCCATGACGTAACTTTGCACATTCATTTTGTTCCTTACACACAAGACAATAGCTTGGATGTTCTGCAAGTATTAATTGAAAAATATTACGACGTACCTTTTGAAGATCTGGAGTAGCTGTTCTAACAACCATACCTTCTCTAGCAGGCAAAGTACATGAATTAGGATATGTTCGACTCCCTTCAACATCTACAATACACAAACGACATGCACCAATAGAGGGAAGATCTGGTCTTGCACAGAGAGTAGGAATGTAGATCCCTGCTTTTGTTGCCACTTCTAGTATAGTTTCACCCTCTTCAAATACTACACGTTTTCCGTTAATATTCATCCATTTGGTCATGTTTCTACCACCTGTTGACTCCGATCTTTTTTATATATTGCTGTTTTCGGACAACTTGAATGACAAATGCCACATTTAACACAAATGCTTATATCTATAGAATGAGTTTCACCCTTCTCTCCTGAAACAGCATTAACAGGACAATTTCGTGAACACAAAGTGCAACCATTGCATTTATCTTCATCTATCGCGTAATCAATCAGATCCTGACAATCTTTGGAAGGGCATCTTTTTTCTAGAATGTGAGCTTGATACTCATTACGGAAATATTTTAGCGTTGTTAAGACTGGGTTTGGAGCAGTTTGCCCTAGAGCACACAGTGACCCCATTTTTACAGTATAGGCTAACTCCTCTAATAGCATTAGATCTTTATCCTCTCCTTCTCCTTTAATGATACGATCAAGTATTAAGAGCATGGCTCTTGTTCCGATCCGACATGGATCACACTTACCACATGATTCTGCTTGTGTAAAGGTTAAAAAGTAATGGGCAAGTTTAACCATACAATCTGTTTCATCAAGAACAATCATTCCTCCAGAGCCCATAATACTACCTGAAGCTGCCATTGTTTCATAATCAACAGGAGAATCTAAATGGCTTAAAGGCAAACAACCTCCAGAAGGACCTCCTGTTTGGACTGCTTTAAATTCTTCACCTCCCAATATCCCACCACCTATTTCAAATATAATTTTTCGTAATGGAGTTCCCATTGGAACTTCAATTAATCCCAAATTATTAACTTTTCCAGTTAAAGAAAAAATTGCTGTACCAGGAGCATGTTCGACACCGACTTCATGAAATTCCTCCCAGCTATTCTTAAAT
>JAUUVJ010000258.1 GCA_030589605.1 Candidatus Hodarchaeota archaeon
CCGATATAATATGATGTTCTATACCTTATTATAATGTAGTAGTAAATCATTCATAAGGATAAACTTGATGGCAAAAATTCCTTTGGAAATGAATGATACTCAACTCTCAGTATTTTATATAACTTGACGTTTAGAATACGTTTGTATTACTAATTAACCAAATATTTTCAAAATAATCCATTTATGATAAAAGAATTAGTTTTTAAGAAATGATTATTGCGTTTAAAATAGGAGATAGAACGTAATCTTACTAAGTCAGTGGTTCTAAAGAGGTTCAAATTTGTTTGATAGATATATTCAAGTTTTTTAATATAATGATGAAAAAAAGTTTTTCATATATACCTAATCAATCCGTTTCATGTTTTATTTCACTTACACTCCTTGTAGAAGGGTTATATCGAGAATTAGAAATTGGAAAAGCCGAATAGTGATAAACGATGGTATTAGATAGAGATATCAGGGTAACGGTGTTGGGAAATACTGGTGTTGGGAAAACAACACTTATTGATCGGATTAAGGGAACTGATGTTGTAAAAATTAAGAGTAAAAAAACTTTAGAGATTAATATTGAAGAAAAGCGAATTAAACTTAATAGTCAGGCTAATGAACCTTGGTACTCACTTGAAGCTCATAGAAGTTATCGGATTATTGCGATAGATAACCCTGGTGACTACAAACTGAGACGTAAATGGCGGGAAGCAATGAGAACATATAGAACAGCTGGTATGTTATTTCTTCTCGACCCAGAACAGTCAATAGAAATCCAAAGAGTAGCTATGGAAGACAGCTATAATTACTTCCTAGATTCTTTGGATTTAGATCCTGAGAAAGCAGATAAGAAAGGAAAATCAACAAAATATGTTTTCCATTTTGTAGTGAATAAATGTGATTACTTTTTACCTGATGGTGTTGAAAAAAAATCGTTCAAAATATCAGCAAAAATAAAAGAAAAGGCAGTAGATTTTCTTTCTCACTTTGCTCCAACAATGGATGAGTTTAAAAATACTTTTCCTCGATCTAAATTCGGTATTTCGTATATATCGGCTATGTATAGTTCTTACAATGCTGTAGATAAATTATTTGAGATTCTGAAAGTATATATTTACCAGTCATGAGATTCATTTAGGAATCCTTTTGTTTATTATTTTGGTTCCACAATTGGGATCAGTTTCTTTGCTATCTGCTCTGAATTCAGAGTTAAAGGTCGAACTTTTATTATATTTCTTCCCCAACTTTTCTTTATTTCAATGAATTCCGATAATTTGGTAAGCATTTGAATTTTCCTCATGATTGGCCTGAAAATCCGAAATGAAAGCTGTTGATTATTTGATACTTGTTTAGCTTGAGTAAGCATGACAGTAAGTAAGTCTTGATGAAGTCCAAAGAACTTCGGAAAATCTCTAGAGAGAGTGCTTAGGACTTTCTTACTATCTTGATTCGATCTGTCATGCACTTTTGATACAAATTTTTGCTTGAAAGGGATAAAAACATTCGTATCGAATGTACTGATAGTGGTTGTTATTGTGTCTTCAAGAGTCGTCGTCATTCTATAAAATTCTTCATAAATATCATCTGAAAGAGGTTTCAATTCATAAAACCCAGACTCCAATCCATCCATTGAAAAAGGTAAAATATTTCCTGTGAAAAATCTCAGAAAGATATTCTTTTCTTGATTTTTAATAAAACATAGATCTGTTAAATTTTTCAACAGTTGAGTTAACAGTTTATTGGTACTTATATCGCCTAATGGAGGAATTTCATTGACTTCGCAATAACCTTCTTGAGGATAAATCCGTAAGAAATCGGTCGTCTTATCTGAACTATACTGAATTAAATTGTGAGAAATTTCAAAATGACCTCGTGTTGCTACAATAAGCTGTTTCTTACCTATTATTTCAATTGGAGGAATCATTAAAAATAAACGCATATGCATTACACTTCTATATCTATCTTCTATATCTTCTATAACATAGGAAATCTTCTGGTTTAATCTTTTTCTGTTTTTTACTTTAAATGTATCTTGTTTTTTCTGTATATTAGTTCATTCTAGATCTTTATAATAATATGTTAAATCACTGTAAAGATTGATAAACAAAACAGGATGAATGATTTGACTCCAGCTGTCTCTTCTATTAAAGAAGCTTTAAAGAATCTTCCGAATCAGCCTGGAGTATATCTTATGCTCAATGAAAGTGGTAAAGTTATTTACGTAGGCAAAGCGTCTAATTTAAAAAACCGAGTTTCATCTTATTTTCGTAAAAATATACCTGATCCGAAAACAAAGAAATTAGTTTCAAGAATCAACTCATTTGATTATGAAATTCATTCATCTGAAGAAGCTGCAATTATCCGTGAGCGTGAATTAATCAGAACATATTCACCTCGTTTTAATTTTCAATTTATGGATGATAAAGAATATCCAATGATTAGAATAACGGCTTTGTCTAAAGAAGAAACTTTTTCACGACTATTCATTGTGAGAAGTATGACTTCTCCGAATGATTGGTACTTTGGTAGAAAAACTGATGTGAAAGCTTTACGAGATTCAGTTAGATCTCTGCGTAAGATCTTTCCTATAGCAAATAAGTCATATTGTTTGAGAACTAAAAAAGCTTGTTTAGATTTTTCAATAAATCGATGTTCTGCGCCTTGTGTTGGGGAAATTTCAATAAAAGATTATCAACGGATTATTACTCAATTTGTCTTGTTTTTACAAGGAAAAAGGAAGGATTTAATTGAAGATTTATATCAAGAAATGAACCAATCATCTAATAAAATGGAATTTGAGCTTGCAGCGAAGATAAGAGATAGAATTATTCACATAGAGAAGACAATAGATTCCCAGAAGGGACTTCCTCAACCGAGAGATAAAGATGTGATAATTCTGCTTGAAGAATTAAATTATTTCATGCTAGTAATTTTCTGGGTTCGAGACGATCAGATAATTAATAGTGAGAAGAGATTTTTAGGGAAAATCGAAGTTTTACCTGAATCGGAACTTCTAAAATCATTCATAACAAATTATTATTTAGCTGCAGATTTTATTCCTCCTTTAATTGAAGTATCTACTGAATTAGCAGAAGATTGTGATGTATTAGGAATTTGGTTGTCTAAAAAAAGGGGAACAAGCGTTCAAATTAAGACAGATAGCAAAATTTCTTCCTCTTCCCTTTTGAGATTACAAATTAAAAAGTCTGAATTGGATTTGGGGGAAACGCTACGCTCGATTCAAAAAAAGCAACAAATCAAAGAAAAAGCCCTAGAAGACCTTAAAGTATATCTAAATTTAGCAACACTTCCTAAAAGGATCGAAACTTATGATATTTCGAATATTCAAGGTACATTACCAGTAGGATCTATGGTTGTTTTTTATAATGGTTCTCCTTTGAAATCCGAATATCGCCGATTTAAAATTAAATTCGTAGAACAAGAACCAAATGACGTAGCAATGTTACAAGAAGTGCTATCAAGACGACTTAAACACAAAGATTCTAAGTTTGCTTCAAGTCTACCCGATCTTTTGGTGATTGATGGAGGAAAACCTCAGGTTAATGCGATCTATCGAATTCTTAAACGTTTGAGAAAAAATATTCCAGTTATTGGTTTAGCGAAGAAAGAAGAAGAGGTTTTTTTGCCATTAAAATCTGATCCTTTTCTTATCCCCAAGGAAAGTGATGCGTTAAGATTACTTCAACAGGGACGTGATGAAGCACACCGTTTTGCTATTGCATACCATAAAAAACGAAGGATTTCTCAACCTAAAACTCGACTAGATCAAATTCCTGGTGTAGGAATCAAACGTAGAAATACTTTATTCCAATATTTTGGTGATCTTGATCAGATAAAGACTGCCAGTGTGAATGAGTTGTGTGAGGTCGAAGGAATTAGTCGTTCATTAGCTGAAAAGATTCATCTCTTTTTTACAACAAATCAGAAGACCTAGCCTATTCTCACATTTACTTTGTTTTTTAGCAGGAAATGGATTATTCTTCTTCATCTTTTTTTAGCCTGATAATTTTAGCACCAAGTTGATCGATTGTTTCAGGAATTAAAGTATCCATGATGGATTCTGGGATCGGAAGATCAGATTGTATATCTAACTTCATTTCTAATGATATTTTAGCATTTTGTGACTGAAGAGGCTGAATAACTCCCCTATAGAAAGCAGGTATCAATTTAGAATCAATGTTTGAAATTTCTAATGATAAAGAGTTAATTCTTTGAGACTTTTTCGATTCTTTCAAGTCAATCTTATTTAATATTGCTGGGGAGAATTTAGGTGTATCAAGAGGAATTGCTATTTCTTTTAAGTTTAATTTCTCTTTCAATGCAGCTGAAATTGATTCTGAAATGTCCTTACTTAGAATAATCTCCTCTTTGGAAAAAATAATCTCTGAAGGTTCAATGTTTACATCGAAACGAAATGAATCAGCGTTTATTCCATGATTACCTAAGGTAGCAAATCCCAACGCTCCTTCTTTAACTCCGTTAGAAATACATTCTTGAATAACCTGTGAAGATAATATTTTGATTAATTCAGGATTAACTAAGAACTGTTCATGAATTAATTTTGTTGCGACAAAATTATTAGAATCAAGAAATAGCTTGATTAATTTATTATAATGTAATTTTTTAACGATATAGTCTTTTGTCGTTAATTCTCTAAAGTACCATCTAGTTAATGATTCATCTTGGGTACGAGGCGATTCAAGTGAGATTGTAATGTTACCATCAAAAAGTGTAGAGTATGCTTTTCGAACATTGTAAGATAAACTATTATTTATCCATTTTAAGCGGGTTCTTATTTCATTTAGATGAATGTGGCTTTCCTCATCATCTTTTTTCTGAGTAATATTTTCTATTAACTCTAGCAATGCAAGTTTTGTTTGAATTTGATTAATTAGTGAGGTGAAATAAGTACTATTTGGTAAGGCAAAAATTAATCTATTCTTATATTGACGAAAAACAATACCTTTTGTTTCTATCATTTCCATAATAGAATTTCGTTCAATGGTTGGATGAATAATAATTAACTTGAGGTCCTGATTATCTGGTATATCATTAGAAGATTTCGGCCATAAATAGGATTTAAATTCGCTATCTAGGTTAGATTTTATTGTTTTTCTTAATTCTTCTTCATATGTATCAGTATAGTGTTCTTGGATATCTTGAATTGTACGGTTTAGGTTGGGTGTGATATTAAAAAATAATCTACCTTGTTTATTGTGAAGATACCACATATTCATTTTTACTTGATCTATAACTTCAGAAAGTAAAGAAATTTGAATTTTAGGTTGTAAAAGACATAATTTTAATTCAGATATTGTGATTCCTCTTTGAGTCTTTCTCTTTGAGAAGGATCTTAGGAAAATTGAGCTTGTAATTTTCAACGCCAGATTATCCCAAGCTGGGTGTTTGATATCCATTAATTTAGCTCTAGAACTAGTACCCAAAATATCTGAATTTAGAATTGAATCGAAATCTGATTTTATATGGCGTAAAAATTCGTTTCTTATAGAAACTGAATCAAGATCGATATTTGATGTGCATATTAAATCTGTGTCATTGCTAGACGACCATAAATTAGTCAAAACTTTTGCTAAAATTCTTAAAATAGCTCGTGTGCCTTGAAAAGATGGAATAGTACGCCATTTATCGTAAAGGGTATCAATGAGTTCAGGGTGAAAGGGATAACAATCTCTCATCCGATTAAGGAAATTAGGGTTTGTACTATATTCAGGCAGCTCTTTTCTGTTTAAATGATACTGCTTTGTATAATAATTCAGAATCTTCTCTAATTCTTCAGGGAAAGCAATTTTTTTGATTAATCGTTTTGTTATCAATCGGGGTACTTCATCACGTTCCACTGGTGTTTCTGTAGTTTCCACTCGGCCTAAAATTTGATTCATTCGCGTAATTATTTCACTTGCTTTCTCAGAGAAGTCTTCTTGCTCGTGTACAGGAAGCGTGATAATTAATAATCCGTTTGATAAAGAAGCAATCACTTCTGTTAATTCCTGTAGGAATAGGAGTGTTTGAGTTCCTAGATTGGATGAATTTACAGATATTCCACGAGCTTTCGTAATATATTCTACCATTTCATCTAAGAGAATCAAAAATGGCTTATATTTTTGGAGAAACTTTTTCATTTTGTCTTTTCCAGGACTAATGCGACTCATATCATTTGCTTCAAAGATTTCATATCCTTCTTTCCCTCCATGTTGATAAGCTATTTCTCCCCATATTGTGTGAATGTAAGTGTTTCCAAGTTCGTGACC
>JAUUVJ010000018.1 GCA_030589605.1 Candidatus Hodarchaeota archaeon
GGGAAATTTCTTACGTGTATGACCTTTATTCAGCCTATAATCAATAACTAGACTAGTTCCTGGTTGATTCAATTCTTCTTGGTGTTTTTGCACCAGAGGTTTGACTCCTGCATTGACACGTCCTCTAATAATAAAGAACACCTGTTTTCGAATGAACCACTGTACCAAATCCCAATTATAGAATCCACCATCCGCAAGAACTCCAATTACTCTTTCTCTGGTGATTAGATGTGTTAAGAGGTTCTGAACTGTCTTGAATAATGAAAAATCCTTGGATATTAGTTGGACACCTAACGTAATTGGTTCAGGTGCATTTAGCCAAATAACCGTTATATACTCATAAAACTTATGGGTACTTGCTTTCTTCTTGCCTCCACGAATATAATCGGATATGGTCTTTGCATAATTGGGATCAGTGTGAAAATCGATCGCTAGTAACATACCTTGCTTCCGAGCGAGTTGAAAATTCTCAGGAAGGCTCTCTAAGAACTGTTGAAACCCAATTTGTTGTGAAATTCTGATATCTTCAACGGAGTCGGATTTTAACCACGCTAGTGTAGCCTCACCCGAAGGAATTAATAAATGTTGCTCTCGAAGATCCCTAGCTTTACGAGAAATAGAAGTTCGATCTATAGCAGTAAGTAAAAGTAATTTCAGTCTGGAATTCATGTTGAAAGGTGAGTTGGTTGGTATTGAGTTCGATAATAGATGAAATCTGTCTAACCATCGTACCACAAACTTTATAAGAGTTGGAGTTTTTCTAGCTTTTCGTGGCGGAAAGCGAGGTAACTTAAGTTTGATCATTTGAGTTAATTCTCGCTGGAATCCACTTTTAAAGGTTTCCCCTCTATTTTTTTCAAGTTAACTCAAAAAATGAAGTTACGAAGTACTGTGCCATTTTGCGACATTATGATTATTTGTTAATCTAATCTTTTTCAAACAATGAAGCGATTTTACTTACTCCTAAACCCATTTCCACGTTAATACGCCAATCAACTGAAACAGTGTTCTCGTTATAGCTAATATAACCTTTTTGGGAAAGATTTTTCATTGATTTAGTTACAATTGTGTCTGGAAGTATATCTTTGAGATCTTCTTTTAGTTTAGTTTGAGGAACTGTTGATCTTTTTTCAGCTTCTACATTTGCTAATAGAACTGCTAAAATTGCTAGCTCGGGCCTTGTAAGCTTAGAAAAAGTTGATTTAGAAAATGTATCTGATTTAGGAGGATCATTTCCAGTAATTGTACAAAAAACTACTAATGCTACAGGATCTCGTTGAATAGTATCGAAATTAAATTGGATTGTAAGATTATCTTCATATACTATGAATTCCATTCCAAGAAGTTCAAGAGTATCGCTTGCTTGTTTTAATATCATTTCAAAGTCTTTGCCAAAATAGTTTTTCAATCTTGATAATTTAATTCTCAATGATTTTCCCTTCTACTAATTTGAATCCTTTCTCAGTAATGTAGATTTTATCTTGAAAGCTTAAATGTGATAGATGCAATGCTAAGGTTAATTTTTGGGAAAGTTCTAAATTATTTGGAAATAGTATCATCCATGGTAGTTCCTCTTTTTGTTTAGCCATATTCATAATTTCATCCATTGTATTTTTCAGCATGACTTCCATACTTTCCTCTTCAAGATCAATTTCATCTGATTCAGTTCCTCTAACAGTAACATCTTTAGCGTCTATTTTGGTTAAATTATCCCTCTTAATTTCTAAATAGACTTCTCCCTTCTGGAGATCTAAATTGTCAATTCTAGGTTCGATAAACACCGTATGATATTTTATAAAGGATAAGGCAATTGTCTCTAATATTTGTGATTCTTTTGGTAGGTTTCTTGAACCAATAGAACTTTTAAATTCATTCAGGATCTTTATCAACCAAGTTGCTCGCAAACCGTAAGCAGTTGAATCCCAAAAAGATCCTTTCAGCAGAATATTTATATCTTCAATCGATACATTATTCTTTCTCGAAATTATTTCCTGAAAATCTTTTTGTGCTTTGAGAGTATTGATAGGATCAAAGCTTGAAACTGGTAGTTCACTTTTTGCCACTTTTTCTGCTTTTCGGGAATAATGAACCGCAAATTTACGTTTTGTTTTGAACCCCCACTCAATCAGTTTTCGATTTAATTCCTTACTTACTTGACCCTTTGCATCCCCAATGGTTTTCATTTCAATTCCTCAAAGCCTATTCATTATAAGTAGTTTTCAATATTTGATAAAATAGATACAAGTTTATTTGTTTCACCTTTATTAAGCTCTGCAAATTCTGCTACTATTTCATATACATTTAATAATGATTGTACTAACATACCTTTTTCTAATACCATTATAACAGAGCTTTCAGTCATTTCAACCATTTTTTTCTTTTTTAGGTGAAGAAGATCGGCTTTTATTTGGATAGGATCAGATTTTAAACAACGAGCTAGTGTTAAAGGAGTAACATCTCGTTCTTGCTCAATTAATTGACTTAAAATTTCGTACATTCTTACACTTAATCCCTTTGTACCATCATCGGTAGTTAAAACATCTTCAGCTATAAAATTATTCCTGTATCTCACTCTTTTCATCCTCAGTTAACTCTAAAAGTTGTTTAAGTATGTGAACTAATTTTTCTCCTGATTTAGTCATTTTTACAATACGAGGTTTTCTTGAAATGAGTTGAATCTTTTTATCAGTCCTTTTCACTCCTTCTCCACTAAGATAAATTAATGAAAGGATATCTAAAGCTTTTAGATCATTTGATACAACACTAGGGCGTTCTCTTATATTAGTACACAGGTTAGAATAACCATCTGATTTATCCGAATTAGTTAAGGATGATAAATATAAAAGAATCTTAATTTTTCTCTTTTTGGAAATATTTCTCAATAATCTAATTAAATCATTTACTGGAAATTCGAGTATTTTATCCATATAGATCACTCTACCTTTTTCACAATAGAAAATCCATCTTTATCTTTAAAAATGAAGTAATGACAATCTGCAATCGGTTCTGATATTTTTTTATCTTGAGGCGATATTAGGAAATATTGTGAGTCTTTTGCTGCATTTCTAATCAATTTAAACATTTTTTCTCTGTTTAAAGGATCCAAATGTGCATCAGGCTCGTCTAAAATATAAAAAGGCTGAGGTGCTACAGAATGCAAGGAAAGAAGAAAAGCAATAAGCATCAGAGTTGCTTCACCACCACTATGAGTATGACTTATTATAGATCTTGGAGGTTTTCTTGAAAATGAAGCGAATATATTTACCTTAGGTGAGTCTCTTTCTGGAATTCCTGACCATCCTGAAATTTTGACATAACCTTTTACCCCAACGGATTCAATCAGAACTTGAAATTGATTTTTTACAGTCTCTATTGCGTCATTCATTATCTCAAACCATATTGAATAATTTTGTCGATAAAGTTCTTTCCTTTTTTTAATTTGGATACTATAGACTGTTTTTTCTTCTTCTAACATTTTGTAAGTCCGTCTAGCATCGTCATATTTATCGACAATGTTTTTCATGTCAATATCCTTATTTAAATTGTCATAATCAGCATTAATTGTAATTATTTCGTTATAGATCTGATCTACATCTATACTGTCAAGGAATAGCCTATCATCTAACCTAGAATGAATCTGTTCAATATTCCTGATTACTGATCTGTAAATTTCAATCCAAGGTGAATTCGGGTTATCTTTTTTAACTTGATTCATTGTTGATTTAAGAGATTCTAGTTTGTTATCTTTTTTAACATTTAATTGATGATTTTTATCTTTACATCTATTTACCTCATTCTTTTGATTATCTGATATTGAATTAATAGATAAAATCTCTTCATTAATTGAATTTACTTCATATTCTAAGTTATTCATTTCTGTTGTAATTTCAGGAAGAGAATCAGAAAGAGATTGCATTTTTGCCTCCAATTGACGAAGATTTTCTTTTATTTCTTTTTTTCTATTCCTAGAAATCATAAGTTCTTCCTCCAATTTGATACTATCTTTTTTAATATCAGTGATTGATTCATTAAATATGTCTTTCTTATCTTCTAGTTTAATTACTTCCGATTCCAGAGTTCTGGTTCTCATAGATAAATTTTCAAATTCCCCAGAGAAATCATTTATTTGCAAATCTAATCTGTTTAGTTTTCCTTTCAGAACACTCGATCTAGATACATCTTTCTTAAATACTTCTGCTTCATGATTAAGCTCTCTTATCTTTTCCCTTACTTTTATACCTTGATTTTGGAGGTTGTTCTCTTCCATTTTTAGTTTTTCAATTTCTTTCAGAATATTTCTCCCAATTTTTCCTGATAAAACTCTCATTTTTGCTTGAGTTCCATACGTTTTGATACTTCGGATTCCAATTGGACTTTTAATAACACTAAATCCGTCTACGCCAGGTGTTATCGTTACTTCTCTCTCACGCAACGTTATTTTGTTTGCTGTTTCAATGTCTTTACAAATTACCCAACGATATCCTTTAGCAAATGACAAAGCTCTTTCAACTATCTCATTTTTAGGAAGAAGATATTTGTTTACTCTTCCAAGAGTATCATAATTGTCATCAATTTGGCCAATTTTCCTTTTAGGTTCATCACCAATAAACATAACACTGGTTTTGGTCAATCTTCTATCTAGAATATAGTTATCGATAAATCTCGCATGTGGTTCATTATTTGTTACAAAAGAATTGAGGAAATTATAACCCAATGCTCCTTCTATTACATCTCCCAGTTTTGGTTCTTTCACGTCTAAAAGGGTTCCTATAGGACCATAAACGTCTAAATTATTTTCATTTATAAATTGTGCAATTTCTCTTGTATCAAAACTGAAAAAGCTTAGTAAATCATCTTTTTCTATCTTTAATCCGATAAAAGAGCGATATTTTTTTTCTAATCTTTTAATATCATTTCTTACTCTTCCAATTGCTCTTGATATCTGTTCTTGTTCAAATTTCAAATCTCTTAATTCAAGTTCTCTATCGTTTAATTGTTTTCGTAACTTTTCATTCTCAGTTTGAAGTTCATTCTTTATTTTTTCTCGTTCTTGAATTAAGTTGGTCACTTTTTCAGGTGATTCTTGAATTTGGCTTAAATTCTTGATTTCTTTCTTTAACTCTGAGATTTCTTCAGATTTATCGTGTAGATTTTGGATTAAACTTTCCATTTCTCCTTCTCGTTTACCAATAGCAGTCATAAATAGCGAAATTTCTGAAACTATTTTCCCTATTCGATTTTCCAATTCGTCTTCTTCTGTTTGAAGGTGGGTACGTAAATCGCTTTTATTGCTTTGTTCTTCCTTCGCATCTTTAAGTTTTTGTTTAATTTTTTCAAGAATTTCATTTTTTTCGGAAAGATTCAGTGTAAATTCAGCTTTTTTTATTGCTAGATGTTCTATTTCCTCTATTAGCTCTCTTTCTTCGATTTTTGACATTAATATCTGATTCATTAAGTTCATTTCATTATTCAAATAAACCTCTTTGAAGTGATTGAACTTTTCTTTTAGATAACCTACCTCCTTTTGTGCTGGAATTAAACTTATTCTGTTGAAAGTATCGTAACTATTTTTTGCTTCGTTTAAGTTTTCAAATGCTTCGGTCATCCTATCCTTATCTTCTATGCCGACAATCTGAGCGATTTCGTTGAAATAATTTATGCTATGTACTCTATCTCTTGGAATAAGGTCTGCTAACTTTCCTTGAGAAACATAAATGAATTTGCTATCCAAATTAAAATTTGATTGAGTTTTAAATTTCTCAATTGACGAGAATTCTCCGCTCTTAATACCAATAGTTTTGAAATTCTCACCTGTTAACTTTAAAGTCCTTTGTACAAAGAATTCCTCTGAGTTCACCGCAAATGGTTTCCTTCCTTCTGCATTAGGAGTATTGTCGATTGTTAATTTAATTAAAGCACTTTTAGAATCTTTTGAAATTAAATCCCTAAATTTCAGATCTCTTGAAGCTAAGTATTCTTTGTAGGATTTTAGAGATAATGCACAACCTATTGCTGAGCCAAGAGTGGATTTTCCAGAACCATTTGGTCCACTTATTAGTATTAAACCGTTGGAGGGAAATCGGATAATCTGACCTCTGAAAACAACAAAGTTTCTTAACTCTAGAGACTTTATCACTAATGATTTTCTCCTAAAAAAGTGTTATCGAATAATGGGTTGTTTTTTTCTTTCAGTGCTTTAATCCTCATTTCTTCAAAATCGAATGATTTTCGCAAACTAGTGGATGTTACAATTTTAGAATCGATTATATGTGTTAAACGAGCAGTATTAATATGAGGTTGGTCATCATTGACAAGTCTGTCAACAACAGCTTTCGTAATAAGACGTTTAAGGTCTGCCCCACTCCAACCATCTGTTTTTTTGGCAATTATACCGTAGTCTAAATCTAATTCCTTCGTTGGAATAGTTTTGGTTAACACCTGTAAAATTTTTTTCCTTGAAGAATACTCTGGCAATCCAACCTTTATCAGTAAATCAAATCTTCGCCAAACCGCATTATCAAGAATTGATTCAAAATTTGTTGCAGCAATTAGTAAAATTTGATTTTCTGTTAATGAAATATTATCTAAAGCTTGTAATAATGTATTTACAATTCTTTTATGCTCATCGTGATCTCCTGTACTTTCACGAGTTTTTGCTAATGAATCAAATTCATCGATGAATAATATTATCCGTTCGTTTTCTTTCACTCTTGAAAAAGCATTTACTATATTTTTACCAGTTTCAGCTAAATATTTTGATAAAATATACGTAACATCAAGAGTATAGAGAGATAAGTTTGTTTCTTTTGCTAAAGCCTTTACTAATGTCGTTTTTCCAGTTCCAGGAGGACCATATAGCAATATTCTTCCTCCAATATCCTGTTTCCAAGTTTTAAGAATATCTACTTTTTTTAAAAGCTTTGCATAACTCAATAAGGTACTTTTGATGTTTTTATAACCACCAATATCATTAAATGAGAATTTAATATTCAACGGTTCGACTTTTTGGAAAAAATCTTTTCCATTATCAAATTTCTCCATATGTGATACCTAATTATCATGTGAACAAAATGTTTTTAAATGTTTTGAATCATACGTATGAATGAAATAACTCAATTGGTGGATATTAATGGACATAACTGAGCTCTTGAAAGAAGCTTCTTTTTCACAAGAAACTCTTCTTTCTATCATTAAGGATTTGGATGAAGAAAATAAATTCGATCAATCTGTTTCAGCGTTTATTTCAGAAGTTATTGACATTATTGCTAAAAATGTGCAAGGAGCGGATGTTAAAGCTAGGTTTGACAGTATTTCTAAATCTCTTGACAAAATAATTAAGCTCTCAAATCCAGATATGGTTCAGAACCAGGTTGGATATGATCTAAGATTTAAAGAAATGATGAATGAACTAAGAAAAGAAGTGTTTGGACTACTTGATAAGCCAGATTGGGAATATTTACCCATCGATTTTGATAGGGCGCCTTATGCTGAAGAAGGTCTTGGTAAATTAAGCGAAAATGTTATTCCAATGATTGAAGAGATTACTTTTATAACTCTCTCAAACTACTACGACAAGATTTTACAAACGAGAGATGAGTATAAAAATCTACCAGAAATTTATTTACCACTTTCAATGCTTAAAACATATTTGGGGGGTGACAAGATATTTCAGGACTTGGTTGGAGGTCGAGTTTCTAAAGATAAGATTCTCAAAAATATCGAACTTCCTGGAACATCTATAGTTGAAGTCAGCCGAGATTTACTACCACATAGTTTAATAACTTCTGAGTCTATTGAAGAAGAATCAATACTTTGTTTAAAGTTTGAAAGAATATGGGTAGCAATTTTAGCAATTATGACTCTAAAATATCCATGGCATGACATTAATTCAAAATTTTGTCGTTTGCTTCAAAATCTACGTATAGCAAGATTAATGGACAGATCAAAACAATTAGCAGCAGAAAAAAGAACTTCAATATTAATCGCTTTTATTATGGCTTCCCTTTATGTTGGTGTTCCACAATTCAAATTTGATGTTTCTCAACAAAGTTTGAAGGTAGATGCTCTTCGATCTATCATTAAATTTGCAGAATTTATCTATTCGAGCGTACTTGGTTTTCGTTATATAAAATTTAATGTAAAAGAGTCACAAAAGTGGCTTAGAAGATTATTTACTGCAAATAGAAGTAAAGGATATGGTTTGGGAGGATTATACATAGATCCAACAACAGGAAGAATAGCTGTTCCCAATTTAGCAGTTCCACCGTTGTTACTGAGCGAGATTAGTAATGAACTCATAACTTTAGTGAATAATAAGCCAGTTATTAGTCGTATTTTGTCAACAAAAGCAGAAGAGCAACGAATTCAAAAAACTATGACAATCGAATAATTAAATAAGAAACAGATGATTTCAAATGAAAAGAGTATTCAATAAACCAATAGGAAATCTTAACTATCATATAAAGAATGAAATTACATATCGAAAACATATTGAGGAGGGTTCGTTAAGCGAAATTTCCGAAGAAAAAAAGAAAGCATTTGCTGAATCTCATAAGATAGTTTCCGTCATCCGTCAAAGTATTTTGCCCAATAGAGTGGAATTGAGGGTATTACATCAACTTTATCAAATCTATGGTAGCTGGACGAATTACAAAGAAATCTTTAAAGAAATAAAAGAAGATAGGCCATTATCTTATCCTGAATTATATGACATCATTAATAAGCATCTAATCACAACAAAAAAGAAAAAAACTATCTCTCTTCTTGCTGATGCTCTCATAGAACAAATAATAAAGGAGGGAATAGTAAATGAAATACAAGATAATAAAGGGAGATTTTATATCGCCAATCTAAAGTTTATTTCTGGAACTCCTTATATTAGAACACATAAAATAGCTGAAGTTCTAAATGAAGATCCGAAAGTAGTTTATAGATCCTTAAGATCCTTGTTAAAGAAAAAAGTTCAACCTGGTTATTTTATTAATCTAATAGAGTCAAAAAGATCAGAAACAGCTGGAAGAGGACCAGATATTTATTCTATCAATACAAATGGAATCTTACTAATGAATCATCTCTATAAAAATTATGAAATTGACCATAACTTGTGGCAAAGCCTTCATCAGTCATGTACAAATATACTTTTACTAATAAAGCTTGTTAGAAACCAAAATAGCATAGTTAAAGAATCTAAAATTCAATTTAAAAGATTAAAGGAAAGAATTAATAGTATTGGAGGGAGGCCATTTTATTATTGGGAAAAATTAATAAGAGCAGATGAGGTACAGTACTCTGATGATATTCATCAGGAAATGGAGGAAACAATTAGAATATCTGATTATGTAAAAGGGAATTCACTTCTAATATCAAGTTTATCAAGCGAATTAGGTGAAATTGAGTCAGAGCTTAAAACTTATCTAAAAAATTTTTCAAGAATATCTGATTTCAATGGTCTAAAGGATGTCCTTGAAAAACTTGATAAGGTCTATAAAAAATATGATAATCCAATAAGCCTTCATATTCCGATATCTCTAGATGATTGGGGAACTGAAAACGACTTAGACACAGCACCTATTAGGATAAAAACCTTGGAAATCGCTAATCTTCTACCTTCAGTCAACGATAGGTTATCGTATGGATATTCGGTAATTAATAGATTCGAGAATGTATTAAGAGAAAATGGGATGCTTTGAGAGAGAAACATGGTTTTAGCGTCGAATTTAGCTAGATTTATTCGATTTAGATGTAAAAAAAAATATTCAGATCATCCTATAAAGTTTAATCCGACATATAGAGCCTTTTTAGTTGAAAAAATAGTATTTGGTTGCTATAAAAACTACTTCCTTGATCAAAAGACTTTTTTCATAAATGAATTTAAGAAAGAAGAGAAAAAATTAAAAGAATACTTATATGAAATTCCTGTTATTGTTAAAAATTCCATTAAAGAGTTTTTTCCGGACAATTCCAAAGATAATATAGAGGTATCCAAGATAGGACTTTCTAATGAAAAATTTAGTGTATACTGTGATATCTTCTTACGATTGGGGAGCAATATAAATGTTATAGAGATCAAAGATCGTGTTTGGAATTTTAATTATCCAAATATTGGAGATGCCATACAACTAAGCATATTTTCTTATCTGATGAATATCTTTTCATCAATAGCCCCAAAATTATATGTCTACTATGTTCCTAGTGATTTAGTCTTAGAAATTGACCCGATCAGTATTGATATTATAAATTTGTTTTTGAACGCTTGGAAATATGGAAAGAAAATCTTTTTTTGCGGTAAATGTCCTTTTTGCAATATTTGTGGAGGTGAATCTATATAATCGCAAAAAGTTTTCTTGAAACATCTAAAATTATTAAACTCTGGCCTATAAGAGGTCACTGTACTCTAGGATTTGAAAGTACAGAAAAATTGTGGTTGAATTATCTTGCTCTACAAATGTGGCTCGCAGTGGAGAAAGGAGAAATTACGGAGAGAGTAATTGATCTTCGTTCCATGGATAAAAAATTTTCTCCAAAAATAAAATTAGCTGAAGTAACCAATCTCCTTATTTCAGAACTTCCAGGTGAACAAGATCTAGATCTTATGTTGCTAGGAACCCCAACAACATTAAAAAACACATCATTAGACTATAAAAAAAGTAAGACTATTAAAATTTTTCGTGAATTTAGAAAAGAGTTACGAAAAATTAGCTTTCAAGGATACAAAGATACTTTTCTGCATGATTATGATGTAATCCCTATTCACAAGTATTTTTCAATCCTCTCCTCAGATGTCATTAAGTATTTTAATGAAAATATAGAAACTAATCAAGATATTACTGAATATAATAGATTCATCACAAAAAGAGAAGAATTAATAGAAGACATAAAAATCCAATTAATAAAACTGTTTAACATCTCTTCTCAATTATTAAAAGATGAAGAATTACCTTCAGAGATTTTAGAAATTATTTTTCCAGGTGAATTTGCAAAGACTTTACTAGATGAATCAACAGATGATGTAATAGCTTTTCAAAAATTTACGGAATCAAAATTAGAAATTAAACATATCAGCGAAGAAATTGCATTATCTGAAATTCCTGTAGAAATAAAGATTGGAGAAACAAGCAGTGAAGAAATAATAGATAGAATAGATCATATTAAAGATATTAGTTTAGAAGTTCTTTCAGTTCAAGAGGAGGAAATTGTAGAGAAATCAATAGTAGAAAAAGATGAAATTAATGATTTCGAGGTTCTCTTAATCCAAAATATGGAAATTATTGAAGAAATCTACAACCATATACAAAATGGGGGAAAAATTGAACCTTTAGAATTCTCAAATAAAAAAGGAATAGGACGCCCAAAAATCATTAGAATTCTCGAGCGAATAAGAATCCAAATTAAAAAAAGTAGAAATAAAGATTTAGTGCAAAAACAAAGAGGGAAAAAAGAGGAGACTATATACCTGGAATCTAAAAAACCAATAGATCTCAATTCCTTCGATAAATATATATTAGATGACGAAGCTGGTATATGCAGTTTTCTGATGAGTTCTGATTATTTCCATAACAACTTGCTCATCAGTGCAGATATGATTGCATATGGAATGAATTTGGAGAAAAGTAAAATTATCTCAATTTTGAAAAATATCAAAAAAACCTGTGATTTCGAATTAACAAAAAAAAATGAATTAAGAGAAAAGTATTTCGTTAAAAAACAAGATCTAAGTAAACTCCCTTCCTTTTCAGAGCTTATTAAGATCGTACCCAAGGGAGACAAAGATTTAATTCCTTTAGAAAAGACTTCAGAGGAAACAAAGGAAAAAATATCAGTTAAAGAACAAGCATTTTCTAATTTATCATGCAAACAATGTTATAACCTTATAAAAAACTTTCCGACGAGTAATACTGTTCTAAAAAAGACATCATTTAAGTCAAGAACTTTTTGTCCAAAAACTCATAGATTGATCACTCATCATTCACAAATCTGTGAAAAATATAGGACAGAAATTACAGAGGATGGAAGAATTATACCTTCATGCTATTACTGTAAGTCTAGTGTACTTTTAATGAAATCTCGAAAAATAAAATTACTCTGTTCTCATTCTACGAAAGTAGTTTCAAAAAGGTATTTTAAAATTAGAAACACAGAAAGAACAGCTAGATCATGTAGTCTATTCACGAGGAGGAAATTACTTTGAAAATAATTGGGTATTGTCTTATCTGTAGAGGAATTATACAACCTTTGAATTATGATCCTCCAATAGTTGTTTGTATGGTTTGCGGGAGACGATCTTCTATTAATACGTCAAAAGTCATAGAAAATACAAATAAAGAGCAAAAAAATGAGATAGAAAGTTTTTGCAAATATTGCAAGCGAGTCCATTTATTAAAAATTTATTCTGTAAAAGAAAATCTTTATATGTTACATTGTGAAATTTTTCGCAAAACATTTGAAAAAAAACTTTAAAATATGGTCAAATATCATTCTTGATAGTTTTTAGAAATTTCTTATCACGTTGTGAGATTGATTTCCAACCTGTCCATGTTTCAGCAATATTTTCGTTATCAAACGAGTAGTAAAGAATATGTTTTATTATGTCTGCAAAAGAAAAAGTACCTAGATCATCATTTATTATTCTTGCGTTTTTTAATTTACTAACATAATCAGGAGGAAAGATCTCTGACAATTGTCTGATTGTATTAATCTTGAAATGAGACAATTCCAATATTGCGACATCAGCTAAACTATTACTTTCCCCAAATTCCATTTTTATTTTAGGAATATCAATAAATTTTTTGATCAGATATTCTTTCAATGAAATCGCATTTATTTGAATATCCAAATTTCCTTCTAGTGTTTTTTCTTTAACTTCGTTAGAATAATTATCTATAAGATTCAGAATAGTTTCAAATTCCCGATCTACTACTTCAAGAACCCCTGCAAGTAATGAGAATCTTCTTTTTATTTCGCTTGGTAATATAGCTCCATATTTGTAATTTCTATCATAATTAACTTCTGCCCAAGTATGTTGTAGGATCGTTCTTAATTGAATTTCGAAAATTAGTCCTTTATATCTTTGAAACTCCCAAAGGTTTGTTCTCTCTTCTGGTAACGTACATACAAAATGTGTCGATCTATAGCCTACTTTATTTATTCCTAATAAATCTGATTTATCTTCCATCCTTTTAACAATGAATTGGAAAATCTTTTCAATAATTTCACTAATATTCTTAACATCAGTCTGATAATATGTGATAATACGAATCCCAGCAAGATCTTGCATTTCTTTGGGGTTATAGTGAATTCCTTTTAGGATTTTATTTCTGAAACTTTCAATACTTTTAGTCCTTGCTTGTACTGTATGAAACGATATTCCCCTAGAGTTTAATATTTCTATTATTATTTCTTTGACCTTACCTGTGAGTTTTTCATAAATATATCGATTTTCACTATACCAATTCAAGTAATAATCAATATCTCTCAAGTTTCTTCTCCACTCAATAATTTAACCTTTATTCTAATTCATCGAAGATTAAATGAACCTTTTAGAAATTGACAGAAAATATCAGCAATATGGAAATGTGCTTCCTTTTCTATTATAAGACTTTTCACTGAGCTTAGTTTAAAGAGTTAAATGTGAATGATTGTTCTTACTAGGTCAGTCTTTTCTATTGGTTTTAATATTTTCTTGATTTTTTAGTCACGAATAGGATTTTTCGGGGTAATGATGGATCATTCAAAGATATTTCTAGTTCCCTCTAAGAATTAATCAAAATCAATGCTTTTTGATTAAAACATTGAAATAGATACCTTCAAATGAATTACTTTGAGTATCGGATAAAGTAGGAATTCTACTAGTTAAGGGTATATGCATGGCTGATTATAACCTAGAAATTGACTCACGATTACTTCCATGGTTAACAACGATTGAAAAAATGGGAAAGCAAAAATCATACAAACCGATATTATTACTATCAATAATCAAAGAAATTGAAAAGGGAAATATTACTAAAAATAAAATCAAATTAACCGAGTCTATAGAACAAACATTCGATAGTTTTTACAATCGAATTGATAATGCACAAGGAATCACTAAGGTGTATTTACCTTTCTATTATTTGCAGACAGATTTATGGGTTATCCACTGGGATTCTCCGACTCCCCAAAAATATCCAAGTTCAATAACAGGAACAAGGAAAAATATCGATTATGTATCGTTTAAACATGGATATTTTGAGGCCTTAATGGATCCTTCAACTCGTAATATTATAAAAGAACGGTTAATACTAAAAGCAGAAGAGGACATCAAATCTCTTGACCCCCGAAAAAATCCTGAATTTACACCTCCAAGTGATGTTTCTTCATTATTGGAACATTTTTTTGGAAAACTAGTAAAGGAACAGTCAAGAGAAAAAACATTCACACCAATAGATCCGATTGAGGTAGAATTTCAGCAGGAAAAATACCTTCAAGCATTTCTTGTTGAGAATTGGAATAAAATCAAAGAATTCAAAAAACTTAATTTGGAGATTTTTGGAGGATCTGAAAACGGAGTAGAATTTAATGCAGGTCTTGCAGGAAGGATTGATATTCTTGCTCAAAATCCAACAACAAAAGATTTAACGATCATTGAACTTAAAAAAGGATTAGGAAAAGACCATCATTTAACACAAGTTTTAAGGTATATGGGATGGGTAAGATCAAAATTTGTAAGTTCTAACGAGGTATCAGGTATATTAATAGCTTCTACTTTTCAAAAAAAAATTAGATTTGTCATTCAAGAATTATCAAGGGTTAGTTTACTAAAATATAATCTTTTCTTTCAACTTGAACCTGTAAAATTAGATTGAAAAAATGGGGAAAATGAAATCTTGAGTCAAAAGAATAATAGAAAATTCGCTGTTTTTCAAGTAATAACACAAGATTTTCTACAAGAAATTGAAGAAACATTAAAGGATTCACAGATTGTTGATCTATCAATTTTGGTGGCTTTTGTAACAAAATCAGGAGCTACAAAATTAATTGAGTGGATCAGATCGTTAAATAATCTCAAGAAAAAAGTACGTGTGATAACTGGAACTTATCTTGAATTTACTCATCCTGACGCGTTAGAAATATTAATGAATGAGCCAGATATTGACATACGAGTAATTGAATCAAAAGAACACAATTTACATGCTAAAGCCTTTTTTTTTGAATCTTCTTCAGGTGAGGGTATTATTTTCATAGGTTCATCCAATTTAACTCTTTCAGCGTTGAAAAAGAACATAGAATGGAATGTTAAACTCTCATCTTTCGTGAATCCTGATGATTATCAGCAAACAAAAAACAGATTTGAAGAATTATGGCATGTAGCACTTTCTATTGATATAAAATGGCTAACAAAGTATCGTCTCCGTTATAAGTATTCAAATACTTTTGATAGAGAACGAGAAGAAGTAGAAGTTCTTAAAGATTTACCTATTCCTCGATATGCTCAACCTGAAGCACTTGATGAATTAGAACGCACAAGAAAGATCGGATACGACCGTGCTTTAATCGTATTAGCTACTGGTCTTGGTAAGACACATTTGGCAGCATTTGATTCTAAAAAATATCACAAAGTTTTATTTATCGCTCATGTACATGAAATATTGGATCAAGCAGAGAAAGTATTTCAGGATACCCGACGTTTTGGGAAAACCGGTCAATTTTCTCAAGGATGGTACACCCGCGAAATAAGTGATGTTTTGTTTGTAACCATTCAGAAAATCAGTCGCACTAATACGTTAAATCGCTTTGAGATTGATGAATTCGATTATATCATTATTGATGAATTTCATCATGCTCAAGCTAAATCATATTTGAAAGTACTTAACTATTTTGAACCTCAGTTCTTGTTGGGGTTAACAGCAACTCCTTTTCGTATGGATCGAAAAGATGTTACTTTGCTATGTGATACGAATATTCCTTATTCTTGTAATCTGACTGAAGCCATAGATAATAATTGGTTATCCCCCTTCAAGTATTATGGAATTTATGATCAAACTGTAGACTATCAAGAGATTCCATGGAAAAGAGGGAGAGGATATGATATAAAAGTTCTTTCGACTAGTTTAAATGTACAACAAAGAGCAGAATTCGTGCTACAAGAATATCTAAAAAAACCTGGGGATCCCACGGTTGGTTTTTGTGTTAGCATCGACCATGCGAATTACATGACACAATTTTTCAATGATAAAGGAGTTCCATCTTTAGCAGTCCATAGTGGGAAGGGTGCAGTGGATCCGGGAACTGCTAAAATACGACTTAAATTGGGTAATATCAGGGTTATTTTTGCTGTTGATGTATTTAATGAGGGAGTCGATTTACCGAATATCCAGAAAATAATGTTACTACGTCCAACTGAATCCATGACAATCTTTATCCAACAAGTAGGACGAGGATTAAGAAAAAGCGAAGGTAAAGAATATTTAACAATCTTAGACTTTATTGGAAATTACAAAAAAGCGTATTCCATTCCTGCAATTCTAACAGGTCGAATTAATCCTCATATCGGACGAGAAGTCTATCGTGAAATCTTAGAAGATCAAAAACAACGAATTCGTGACCCTTCCTATCAACCACAATATGATTTTCCAGCTAATTGTGAGATAAACTTTGAATTGGAAGTGATTGAGAATATGATTGAAAAATTAGGAACGATTGATCCTATTCGTCAAGCATATATCCGAAGATTTCGTGAAATTAAGAATGAATTGGGAGAAAGACCCTCTCTTAGAGATATGATGAATAAGGAAGAAATTATACAAAATTATATTACTGCTTTTGGTTCCTGGTGGAATTTTTTACGTGAGATGGGTGAACTTACAGAGAAGGAACAAGGATATCATAAAAAAAGAGTGCAAATGTTAGCATGGCTTGAACGGGTACCAATTTATACAGCTTTAGGATTTGCGATCATGAAATTTGTTATTACAAAGGATGTACCTACAATTCCTCTTTCTTCCTGTAGGGAATATATTAAGAATTGGATTGGGGTCTCAGAAGAAAGAAAAGAATTATTTACAATCGAAAAGAAGAATTATGGTTTATCTGAAGAAGATATGTATAGAGAATTAATTGAGAAAGTAATCATTAAGAAACAACATAGAATGCATTCAGGATGGAGTATCACAACTGAAGAAGGAGAAGAATTTCTCAAAGTTGATAATGAGTTACTTAACGACGATTTTTCTGA
>JAUUVJ010000117.1 GCA_030589605.1 Candidatus Hodarchaeota archaeon
ATCTTGGTTCATAGGTATGAGTAAATTACGAAAACAAATCCAAAATTTAAATCAACAAATTAGATGGAAACCTAATCATCTTAAGGAAGGACGTTTTGGTAATTTTCTTGATGAATTGAAAGATTGGTCCCTATCTCGCTCTCGTTATTGGGGTACTCCATTACCAATTTGGACTTGTAAGAATGAACATGAATTCATAATTGGAAGTCGAGCAGAACTTGAAAAGCTTACAGAAGGAGGGTTGCCTAAGGACTTTTCACTCCATAAACCAGATATAGATTTAATTACGGTCAAATGCCCAAAGTGTAATGAAAACTCAGTTCGGGAGGAATATGTAATTGACGCTTGGTATGATTCTGGTTCTGCATCTTTCGCTCAATGGCATTACCCTTTCGAAAACAAAGAACAATTCGAAAAACATTTTCCGATTGATTTCATTACTGAAGCTATTGATCAGACCCGTGGATGGTTCTATTCGCTTTTAGCAATATCTACAGTTATATTTAATCAACCAGCTTACAAAACCTGTTTAACTATGGGTCATATTCAAGATGAACATGGAAAAAAAATGTCGAAATCTCGAGGTAATGTCTATTCACCAGAAGATCTTTATCAGAAATATGGAGCTGATCCTGCTCGTTGGTTATTATTTAGCACTCCGACTTGGAATGATGTCCGTTTTAGCTTTACCCTCGTTGAAGATAGTATGAAAGATTTCATTCTTCCTTTATGGAATGTTCTTTCATTCTTCATCACTTATGCAAATCTTGATCAATATTCTCCTCAAGATAATAAATATCAAATTTCTTATTCTAAACGTCCATTATTGGATCAATGGATTATTTCACGATTTAACACCCTATTAGAGGACATTCATAGTAGTATGGATGGTCTAACGATCCATCAAGTCATTAAAGTACTTCAGAGCTTTTTAAATAACGACCTTTCAAATCTATGGATTCGCCAATCACGTCGTCGTTTTTGGGAGAAAAAACTAAGCACATCTAAGAAATCTGCTTATTCTACATTATACGAAATTCTCTGTTCCTTAACAAAAGCTATTGCTCCTATTATCCCCTTCTTGAGTGAAAAAATATACCAAGATTTAGTAGTTAGTCAAAACCTTGGACTAGAGAGCGTTCATCTAGAATCTTATCCTCAATCCAATCCTGATCTAATCAAACCTAAGCTAGAAGAATTGGTCACAATTACACGGGAAGTAATAACTAATGGACGAGCTATTCGTGCAAAAAAAGATTTGAAAGCTCGCTGGCCATTATCACAGGTAATTTTTGTTACTAATGCTGAAGGAAAGAAAGCATTAACAACATTTGAAGATTTAATCCTTCAAGAGCTTAATGTTAAAAAGATAAACTTCACAGATAATCCTCTTGAATTCCAAGAGATAATATTTTCTCCAAAATTCAAAGAATTAGGTCCCAAATATAAGAAAAATGCCAATGTTGTTGCTAACTGGATTAAGAGTCAAAAAGGTCAAACAGCAAAGGATATCGCTGAAGAATTATCCAAAAAAGGATCTTATACTACAACTATTAATGGAAACACATTCAAAATCTCAAATAGTGATCTTGAGATAAGAATCACAGAGAAAGAGGGCTTTTCAGGATCTTCATTTTGCCATGGTGACCTATTTTTAGACCTATCTCCAACAAAAGACTTGATTCAAGAAGGATTCGTACGTGATCTGATTCGTCGTATTCAATCAATGAGAAAAGACATGGAACTTGATTATGACGCAGAAATCTTTGTTTCCTTTACTAAAACCGAAACAGAAACAAATAAAATTATTGAAAAATACTCCACATTAATTATGGAAGAAGTTTTAGCGAAGAATTTGGATTTTTCATCACAAAAAGGGTTCATAAAAGATTGGACTATTCAAGATCCTACTGGAAAAGTGAGAGAAATTAGTATAATTCTCAATAAAGAATAGAATGAGGTTTTTCCATGGATTCAAATGAGTTGAGAAAGATCTATCTTGAATTTTTCAAAAAGAAGCACCATGCAATAATTAATTCAGCCTCACTATTACCTGAAAATGATCCAACGGTACTTTTTACTACAGCAGGAATGCATCCTTTGCAGGTTTATCTTATGGGACAACCTCATCCTGCAGGAAATAGATTAGTTAACAGTCAGAAATGTATCAGAACTGGAGATATCGATGAAGTAGGTGACTCAACTCACTTAACTTTTTTTGAAATGTTGGGAAATTGGTCACTTGGAGATTACTACAAAGATGAAGCTATTAGTATGAGCTGGGAATTTTTAACAGATACAAAATGGCTTGGTTTAGATCCTGATAGACTATCTATTACTGTATTTGCTGGAAACGATGAAATTCCTCGTGATGAAGAATCAGTAGTAGCTTGGCGAAAAATGGGTATTCCAGATGAAAGGATTTTTTATCTTCCTGCAGAAGATAATCTATGGGGACCCGCTGGAGAGACTGGGCCCTGTGGACCATGCACAGAAATGTTCTTTGACACAGGAAAAGATTCTTGTTCTGAAAAGTGTCAACCAGGATGTAATTGTGGGAAGTACTTTGAAATTTGGAACGACGTTTTTATGACGTACAACAAAAAAGATGATGGATCTTTTGAAAAACTCAAACAACACAATGTAGACACTGGGATGGGTATTGAACGAACTGTTGCAGTAATAAATGGAATGAAAACTGTCTATGAGATTGATACATTAGTACCCCTAATGGAAAAAGTTAAGAGATTAGCACGAATTAGGGATCAACCTACTATTGAACAAGAAAACTCAATCAGAATTATTTCTGACCATATCAGAGCATCTACTTTTATTTTAGGGGATAATAAGCATTTAAGTCCTTCCAATCTAGGTCAAGGTTATGTACTCCGCCGTTTAATTAGACGAATCATCCGTCAAGGTAATTTATTAAATATAAAACAGAGATTTTTACCAGATTTAGCTCAAATAGTTATTAACTTATATAGTGAAGTTTATCCAGAGTTAGAAAGGAATGAGGACTTTATCATGGAAAATCTCACTCAAGAAGAAAAGAAATTTACTACAGCTCTGAAACGAGGACTTCGTAAATTCAATCAAATTTATGAACAAACAAACACCCTAACTGCAGAAAATGCTTTCCTTCTTTTTACCTCCTTCGGTTTTCCACTTGAAATTACTACAGAGCTTGCTTCGGAAAAAGGGATATCTATCGACCTTGAAGTATTCAAAAAAGAATTCGAGGAGCATCGAAGTTTATCAAGAAAATCTACTACAGGTACCTTTCAAAGTGGATTGGCAGATCACTCCAATATCACTACTCGTTTACATACAGCAACTCATTTACTCCAACAAACACTAAGGAATGTATTAGGAGATCATGTGAAACAAAGTGGTAGTAATATTACACCTGAACGAACTAGATTTGATTTTACTCATCCAACAAAGCTTTCTCATAAAGAAATAAAGCAAGTTGAAGAGATTGTGAATCAAAAAATTAAGGAAGCTCTTCTTGTCAAAAAGGAAATTATGACTCCAACTGAAGCAAAAAAACAAGGAGCATTGGGATTCTTTGGAGATCGTTATGAATCTAATGTTTCAGTTTATTCTGTTGGTGATTTTTCAAAAGAAATATGTACAGGACCACATGTTACAAATACAAGTGAAATAGGACGATTTATCATTCAGAAACAGAAAAATATTGGTACTGGTTTGATGAGAATACGGGCCACCATTGAGTAGGTTCCGATTATAAAAAAATTTAATTAGTGATTATTTCTATTTTGGGAGGACTTTCGCTCACCTTAGCTACCGTAAAATTTGGAATTTCGATCCAAGAAGTATGATCAAGATTATTAGATGTAATTGGTTCAGATAAAATGATTATTCCAGTTTTTAATTCATAATAGTACAATGTATAATAATCAGGCCACTTAGTATGCCAACGAACTACAAATAATTCATTGCCATTACTTAAAAGGCAATTTAAAGCAGAATATTTTGCAGGTATTTGATCAAGAGCGGATCTTATTATTTCAATATCTTGCATTGAATCCGATTTTTCTTTTAGCTTAGCAAGTAGAAAATGGAAATAATACTCTGAATCAGAGTTTTCTGACGTAAGTAACCATGAGGTATCTCTTGGTAACTTTTCTGCCTCATAAATTGAACCATTATGAATAAATGCCCAATTTTGGGCATAAAAAGGTTGAACGTTTGGGAAACAAACAGAAATGTGGAGGCTCCTTTTACGTAAATGGCCTAGAGTGATATGTGGTTGTTCCTCAAGTGATAAAATCGCTTTTTTATACTTTAATGATTCGATAGCTGATCCAAGTTGTCTTTCTACATGTAACATTGAATCTTTTTTCGAATTAGAAACAGATATTCCCCAACCATCCTTATGGCCTGGAGAGACAATAGGAGGAACTACTCCAGTTTCAGATTGCTTTTGAAATTCGAATAAAAGCTCCTTCCAAAATCTAATTTGTCCATAGAGGCCTAATAAACGACACATACTCAATTTTTTTCCTATAAATTGATTCTCAGACTTTAATCTTTGATTAAAGGAATACAATCTAAAATTTGCTAGGTTGTACTAGTGGTACTCTCCAATCAATGCCAGGCGTTCTTACTCCAAGCTTAAATATTATCGGTCCCCTACGTTTGTGTTCACTTTTGTAAATCATCGACTTTACTCTTTTCACTTCTGTGGGTGAAATATTTAGACGTTCTGCGACTTCTTTGTCAGTTCTAAATAGCTCTAATCCTAGTAATATTCTATCAAGCTCGAAATAAGGCATTCCTATTTCAGCCTCATCAGTCTGGCCTTTGAATAATCCTGCAGAAGGGGTTTTTTTCAATATCTCGTCTGGAACTTTCAGGTATTCTGCTAATTGAAAGACATGTGTTTTATAAAGATCACCTATAGGAAGGATATCCGCTGCTCCATCTCCAAACTTCGTATAGTAACCAATCATCAATTCACTCTTATTACTTGATCCACAAACTAAACAATTAAGCTTATTCGCGAAGAAGTAACAGAATGATTGCCTTAATCTAGGTTTAAGATTCAACCATTCGTTTTTTGATGGTTCTTCATTATCTCCTAACACCTCTGAAAACGCTTTGATAATATTTTGAATATCAATAATTGTTAATTTCAATCCCAAATTCGAACAAAGCTCTTTTACATCTCCTAAATCTTCAGAAGGTGTTGTTTTACTCGGTAAAAAGAAAGCATGCACATTTTTGGGTCCAAGAGCACGAACAGATAGTGACGCGATTAGAGCTGAATCTATTCCTCCACTTACTCCAATTACAACTCCTTTCATTTTTGATTCTGTAACACGAGTTTTAATGAAATTTTCAACAAGATTTGTTGTACGAATACTATCAATAGGAGGTATTTTTGACATCAATTTACCCTCTACCATTAAAGGTTTCGACTCCCTTCTTCAAGTGTAGAATATAACCAAGGTGGTACATCTTTCAATGTTGGTACAAAATTCTTTGAGTGTTTTGACGCAGTTGAATATAGTTCGACTACTCCAAAATCTGCTTCATCATATTTCAATTTCAATATTCGCTTCCCTGATGAGTTTCGAACCTCTGAACCTCCCCAAAAAATGAGATCATCTTGAATGCCAGCTTGATTGACATAAACCATATTTATTGCGTTTTCCATTGCACGCGCTGACATAAAAGACTCAAAATATTGACGTCGTACTCCTGGAGACGCAGAAATACAAATACTTGTGTGAGCACCTTTTAATGCGTGTAATTTTGTGATTTCTGGGCTAAATAAATCATAACAGATTTGAAGACCAAATTTCCCCAAAGGTGTATCAATAACATTAATAGTTGTTGCACTACGATAATAACGTCGCTCATTAAAAACTGAATGGTTTGGAAGCATAATTTTTCTGGATTTTCCCAAATAACCATCAGGTCCAAAAATAACAGCAGTATTGTAAATTAATCCAGGTGTTGACTCTTCTGGTAATCCAACAACCAAGTAACACTTGTTCTGATTACTAATTTCTGCTAATTTTGAACAAATTGGGCCAGATGGTATTTCCTCCGCTAATGAAAAAATATCATCATGCATTAGGTAACCTGTTACTCCTAATTCTGGAAACACCACGATAGTATTAGGAAAATCCTTTATTTCTTGTTTCTGACAAATTTCTGAAATTACTTGAATATTACGGTTGGGATCAGCCTGCAGTGAATGAATTTGTGCTGCAGCAATTCTAAACTTCATTGTTATCATTTAATGATTTCTTTTTACATTAAAATATTTTGTCCAATCTGAATCACTATCAATTCTAATAAGATTGTGGATTTTTAGATATTATTATCTGAATTATAACATTGAAAAAGACTGTTATACATTCAGGTATCTTTTCCAATCCCAATCTGTGATTTGTGTTGAGTATTCTTCCCATTCTTTACTTTTCAATTCTAAAAAATTTTGAAAAATGTGTTCTCCTAAGGCATCACGGATTACTCTATCTTTTTTTAGATATGAAAGTGCTTCAAATAAATTTCCTGGTAGAGTCTCAATTTCAAGGTCTTTTCGTTCTTTCATTGATAAACGATAAATATTCTTATTTACAGGCGATCTTAATTCAAGATCACGTTCGATTCCATCCATTCCTGCACTAATCATCGCAATAAATGCTATATAAGGATTACAGCTGGGATCAGGGCATCGATACTCAATACGGGCCGCGTCGAGTTTCCGAAACATAGGAATTCTGATCAATGCAGACCGATTCAGAGGAGCCCATGCTATATAAACTGGAGCTTCATAGTCAGGTACTAATCGTTTGTAAGAATTCACTGTTGGCGCTACCAGTGCCGTTAAAGCATGAGCATGTTCCAATATGCCTGCCATAAATTTATGAGCAAGATCTGAGAGTTCATTTACTTTTGACGATGAAAATAAATTTTTTTCACCATTCCATATCGATAAATGAAAATGCATTCCATTCCCGTTTTCAGTAATGAAAGGTTTTGGCATAAAGGTAGCTTTGTATCCATTTTTTGCAGCTAGGGCTCTGATTATTGCCTTATAGGTAACGATAGCGTCTGCAGTACGTAAAGCTTTCTCATATCCAATTTCTATTTCATATTGACCTTTTCCTACCTCATGATGATGGACTTTTGGTGTTAATTTCAACTTAGTTAGATGCTGTGAAAAACGTTTTATCATACCTTCAGCGATTGCATTTGGATAAATATCTGAATATTCTCCTTCATCAATAGGTTGGTTTCCATTTAACAAGAAAAACTCTGGTTCTGGGCCAACCCCAAGTGACCACCCTCTTGGTTCCAGTTTTTCTTTTAGTATGTGTTTCAATCTTGAACGTGTATCCCCTGCAAACACTGTTCCTCTCTGAAGTATGTCGCACATAACAGCTAATTTTGGTGTTTCTGTATATGGTAATTCTACTAAACTTTCTGGATCAGGTTGTAAATGTAAATCGGAATCCTCTATCGGAGTGAACCCGTCAACAGAACTACCATCAACGTTAACACCCTCACTAAACACTGGATCTTTTATCGCATTAGATATATCTGTATCAGATATAGGGATATTCATTGCCTTCAATGTGCCATGAATATCGACAAATCTTATTTCAAGCATGTTAAACATTTTCATCCCATAATTCCAAGGAAAAACCAGATTGTTTAAAAACCTTCATTGGAAATATTCACACGATCATGTTAAATATACATACTCTATACTATTTTTAAACCAAAATTCATATTTCGATTATCATAAACATGTTAATATTGTTATCATTTTGTATCAAAAAGCACGTTAAAAGAAGAAAAAATATTCATTTCCTTTGATCTTTATTCTTTAAGCTTGGGAATAATTTCCATCCATTTTGGTTGTTTTATCTTAACTCCCAATATCCCAAATTGCTCTTGTTGCTTTTCTTTTAACCATTGGAATACCTCTCGAAATACTTCTTGAATAGATTGATAATGTGTAGAACAACAAAGATATGCCTCCTCACAGCCGAATTTTGACTTATAATATGATAAATCGACTTTTCTTTCTTCATATGTCGCTAGATCTGATTTTGTGCCAATAAGAAACTTTGGAGTTTCAGCTTCAAGAAATTCTAGCCAATGAGGAATCGCATATAAAGATCCAATATCAGTTAAATCAAAACACAGTAAAGCAACATCTGCACCTTTACAATAAGTCTTAAACATACCCATATTTCTAAATTGCTCTTGTCCTCCTAGATCCCAGATTTGCACTTTTAATTTAACTTTTGAATTAGGATCAGAAATTCTCATCTGTGTTGAATGAAATGCTACAGCTATTGTTTGATTTGCATCAGCAAAAAAGCTTCCATTAATGAAAGTTTTAACCAAAGTAGTTTTCCCAACCCCTCCATCTCCGCAAACTACTAATTTTAAGGGAGTGAAAGGATTCGACTTGATTGATTCAAGAATGCTCATTTTTTAACTCTTCATTGATGTTTAATCCTTAAACTCAAAACTGAATATATAAACCCAAAAATCTCACTTCCCTCTCCTAAATTAATAGATTTCAATTACTATTTTTTGAATTCTATAATAAAACCTATATGTTAATAGAGTTTCTTACAAGATTTCGCACTTTATCACTAGGAGAAAAACTTAATTTCTCAATGGCTGTTAATTCACTTATATTTATCAACGATGTTTTATTGAAAATCCTTTAATGATCTCATTTACCTCTTCAGGGCATTCTAGGAATACATAGTGCCCAGAATTAGACACTATTGATAATTCTGAATTTGAGATTTTCTCATGCATAAAAGTAGAATATTTACACGGAGTCATCATATCTTCTTCTCCGCAGATTATTAAGGTGGGTAGAGAAATGGTAGAGATACTGTTCCGTACATCAAAAGAGTTACAGGCTTTAAAATCTTGTAGAAGAACTTGAGAACCTGATCGTCTTAGAATCTCTTCTTTTTTCCTCTTAATTTCATGTGGAGTATTTTTATTATATCCATACTCGTTCATTAAGGCTAAAAATTTATTAAAATCGGATTCAATAAATTCGAAGAATAAAGGAGATACTGTTAATTTTGCTCCTGTTCCAATTAGTACTATATTTTTAATAAGATTATTTGAATTTTGCAACGCCAATTGAAGAGCAATAGCGCCTCCCATTGAATGACCTACCAAAGTAATTTGGTTTAGTCTAAGATGTGTTATTAATTCATAAATCACTTTTGAATAATTGGATATACTAATTTCTTTTATATAACTACTAGTACCATGATTTGACAAACTGAGGGTTATTGTACCCCACCCTAACTTTTGAAAAAAAAATTGTTGTAATTCCCATTGAGTTTTATCTCCTCCAGCACCGTGAATAAAAACTAAAGTAGGAGTACTTTCTGTTTCTGGTAAAAATATGTCATAATCTATATCGGATATTGTTTTTGCCTCCTATCTCATACTGATTTCATTCAGCTATTTTTCATAGCCTTTCCATGGAGATAATTTCCATTTCGGTGAACTTTTTGTTAAAAAAGCATTTAATCCCTCTTTTCCCTCAGATGAAGTTCTGATTTCAGCAATTTCCTTAATACAATAGTCTCGTATTTCATTAAAGCTAGTTTTTCTATTTTTATCGATTAGTCTTTTAATCTGAGACATCGCTTGAGGACTACTTATTAGTAGATGGTTGATTATTTCGGACACTTTCTGATCTAATTCTTCATCATCACTTGCTATTTCGTGAATCAATCCTATTTCATATCCTTTTGAAGCATCAAATCGCTCTCCTGTTAAAAAAAACCGTGATGTATTTGAATAACCAATTTTCGGAATAACATAAGGGCTGATTACAGCAGGCATTATTCCTAAATTCACTTCCGAAAATGCCATTTTAGCCTTTTTTATCGCAATCACAATATCACAAACAGATATCAATCCGATTCCGCCACCAAATGCAGCACCGTTTATTTTTCCAATAATAGGCTTCGGTGTTGTGAAAATAGTATGAAATAACTGTTCTAATCTAAACGCATCATCATGATTTTCTTCATAGCTAAAATCTTTACTCGATTCCATATAATTTAAGTC
>JAUUVJ010000272.1 GCA_030589605.1 Candidatus Hodarchaeota archaeon
CTGTAAAGAATTCAGGATTAGTTTTATATAGTAATCTAGCACTTCAAATAGAACTTTTTTCTTTTCATGAATAATTCCTTGTAGTTCTAACAACAATATTTTGCTACATGATGATTTGAATATAAATAACTTTTATGTAGAGAACTTTAAGGTTCCTCAATATCAAACTTTTAGGTTAAATAAAATAAATACGTTACAATATCAAGAAGCTGATCCTATTAATATTGATGGAAACACTGATTTTCATAATCAGGCTGGAAATCAGGGATGGGATCTGAATGGTCAGCGAGATGGTAGTGAATCTGCCCCCTATGTCATTGAAAGTTTTTCGTTTATTAGTTCACAGATTACCACTACTTTAATCCAAATCAAGAATACTGATATTTACTTTGAGATACGCGATTGTGAAATTATAGGTGACCAAGAATATCCTGGTATTGATCTAGATTATACCATGAATGGAAATATAAGTCATAACAACATTTTTAATTGTACTAACGGGATAACTTTAAGCTACTCAAGTGATATGGTTATAGAGAATAATTATCTTACCAACAATAGTGTTCATGCAATTTCTCTTACAAATGATTCTGATAGAAACCAAATTTTGAATAATACTATCATAAGAAATCATATGGGGATTTATATAGGAACGGGGGAAAGTGATCTATTGAATGATCTTCATTACTTCCCAACTAGCAATGAAATCTATGGGAACTTCTTCCATTATAATTCATTTGGAGGAGTATGGATAAGTTCTTCGAAAACAACATTAAATAGAATAGTTTCAAATTATTTTGGGACTGATGGTGGAATTAGATTTACTCATACAGCAAATAATTTCGCACAGTTCAATACCTTTAATTGGTCACTAATTTACATTTATTATTCTGAGAATATTACCATTATGAAAAATACAGTCTTTAATAGTTCTATGACTGGAATTACTATGGAAAACTCGGTTAATGCAATACTAAAATTAAATAGCGTCTATAATTGTGGAAGTAATGGAATTCTATTTGTGAATACAAATAATACTAAATGTATGTATAATACAATCGTCTATAACGGATATAAAATCGATGATTATGGAGTCTATCTAGATTCTGATTCCACCTTAAATTCAATCCGTTATAATAATTTTATAGGTAATAATCCTGAAAAACCAAGTCAGATTTACGATGAGGGTGAAAGTAACACGGTAAGTCACAATTACTGGAGTGACTGGACAATTCCTGATGATAATACAGATGGAATCGTCGATGACTCCTATATCGTTGCTGGAAGTGCTAACAACAAGGATCAATCTCCCCATGTATCTCTCATTGAATATCAAACATCAAATGGCTCAAATTGGTCATTGTTCGCCAGTCTATTTTCATTTTTGATGATATTTGTCATAAGGAGGCGATATCGACCAAAAATAAGATGAATAATCCGAGTTCAATCCAGTAACAATTAAGAGATAGAAAAAAGAGGAAGATAGAGAACCTATAACAGGTTCTCCATCAGCTTAATTGAAAGGTTGAGACTTAGGGAATGGATGAACACGATACACTCCTGGGAGATGTTTGAGTATTTTTCGTTTGACATGCGTCATGCATTCTCTATATTCTTCATTAACATATTTAATAAAACTGTCATTCAGATTTTTCTGGTCAGATTCGTTAAGTGTGGAGGATAGTAACTGTTCTATTATTTCTTTAGTCTTTTTGTTATCTAATGTATTATTGCCAGACAAATCACGTAGTCGAACATCAACATTTCCTTGAAGAAGCTGGATTGGCCACTGAAGATCCAAAAAGCGCGAATTTTGAATTACATACGAGTCACTAAATAATTTTTCTGGTAAATCAGGATATACTTGAAGAATTTGGTTTTTATAATACTGGTATTTTTTTGCAAGGATTTGTAAGTCTATAAGAACAACAAAGCCTAGCGGAACCAGTTTTTTCTTATGTAATAATCTCTTAAGAATTCGCTGCCAAATTGGTAGAAATCTCATTAAAAGGGAGAATTCATCCTCTCTGGGTTCACGAAAGAGAATTTTTAACTTAGGAAGATTATTCACATTCAAACTTCTAAGATAGAAGTCCACATACTGAATACTAAAGAGGTCAACTCGTTCAGGGTCACATTTATCGAGAGGTGGAACCTCATAATCAGGTCGTACATATTCAGTATCAATATAGCAAAATCGAAATCTCGATACAGGAAACGGCATTTTTTTTACACCTAAAATTCTATTTTATATGATATTGATATTTTGAGATCTGATTTCTTTTCAGCTCATAGAGAGTGAACTAAAAATTCAGATATCAATCTGGCTGAATTTCTCCCTAATATGGCAACCAGCCAAAAAAAGATGTCTCACGTCAATAATTCAGGTGTCTATTTTTGCCTTATATCCTACTTCTACAGTTAGGATTAATCCAATTCATTCTGAAAGCTGTTCCATAAATACTTCTTTAATGCTACTGCTAATTTCACTTAGCACCATTCAATTTATCTGATTGTTAATGTAAAGTTCAACACAATACGCTTAATACATTATTACACTTAATTAATAAGTTAAATTCGCAATTCATTCTTCACAGTATTTTGTAATCAATCTTTACTCAAACTACCGAATAGCTTGAATGAGCACTCTCTTATTTCGTGGCTCTATTGGGAGTAATTCTACCCGGATAAATCCTTTAAATACCTGTTAATAAGTGTTTCCAAAGAGGTATCATACAGAATGAATTGGTTACTTTCATCTTGAGCAATTCCTTATTTTTTCTAAAGACTCTGATGTTTCAGATACATTATTTGTATTTCCATCTAAGTTAGACAGCCTATTCTGTGTTTTTATTCAGTATGTTTGAAAGTAAGTAAGCGAGAGTTTTTTATATCTGAAATTCACCTCCTGAATTGGTTAAAAAATATATTGGTGACTTATGAAATGCTTTCTAAACTTGAAACACCAGAACAGAGGAATGAGTGGATTCAAATTCGAAACACGAAATTCCTTGAAGGTGATGATTTTAAACCCCGTGTGAGAACAGAAACCATTATTGATGCTGAAAAATCGTTTATATCTGGACTCTATTGGGCTACAATCCTGTGTACCAGCGTAGCATTAGACCATCTAGGATTCAATATATTGAACAAGATCTATAAGAAGAAAAAAGCTCCCTCCGCAATAAAGAAATTCAAAACAATCAATAAGATGAAAATAATTACTGATACAATGTTGTCTGAAATTAAGGATTTCATTAATATGGTTCGCCATGAAATCGAACATAAAAGGTCTCCTTCAAGTGTATATGTAGCGATTCATCAATATCTAGACAAAAAAAATGAGCTTTATTACGATAAGATCGAACCACACACTCTTTCATCTACAGACCATGAAATATTTCAAGAAAAAGTTTTTCAATATGCTGCTTTTCAATCATTAAACCTGTATTACGCGGTTTGCGACGCGTGGTATGAGTTTCTTATTAAGAAAAATCAAGGATGATTCATTTGGTAATCCAATATGAATGTTAACTGGTAATCCAATATGAATGTTAACTGGAATTATTTTAATTGTGGGAAGAATAGAAATCTTTTGTCAACATTGATCAGCAGGTTTGACTATCATCACTTGATCATGATCCTTAGATAACCAAATAGATAGTAATTTATTTATCAGTAGGTTGGTTGAACCCACTCTCTAAGCCACCAAACTTTTTTCTTAGTATTTTCCAGTTCTATACATTTAATCCTCTGTAACTCAAGTAAAATTGGATTCAAATCTTTTTCCTTCATGGGTGCTATATTGTATTTCTTCAGTTCCTCCTCTAATAATGGGTATATTTCAGAATCCTCTATATTATTCGTTTTTGGATCTCTATTATTCCACATAGTCCAAATAACCGCTGCGTGTTTCTCTGAAAGTTTTATTTCCCTTAAATCTTTCCAATATGTTTTCCACAATACTAATCCCGTCAAAACAAGTAGAAAAGGATGAGTTAATCCTCCTGATACACTCAAAATAATTTCAGGGCAAGATTTTACTAATTTCCGCATATTAAATCTAATATTTCCAGCTTTACGACTTGATCCTCCTCCTTTTCCACCAGAAGACATTGTGATTAGCTCCAATCGAAATTCTTCTTCAGGTGGTTTAATTTTAATAAAATCTGATATTATAGTTTCTGATATTTTTTCACTAGTCTCAGGAAGTAAACTATGGTTATTCATTAAAGAATTTTTAATTATTTTTTTTATCTCTCCCCTTTTTTCCGCAGCTTCTTGCTCTAATTTCATTATAAATTCCCCTAAAGATGTAAAATCTTCTCTCTATTTATAAATTCTTTTACTCGTTAAACATATACACTCTTTTAATTAAGATCAGAAAGTATAGTAAGCAAATTACCAATCTGAAGGGGGAGGGAGGGAGTCCTACCGTTCCTAAAAAAGGTTTAACAGATTCCTAGGTTTTTTAATCGATAGAACTCCAAAGTACTTTAGATTTGTTCGTTTTTCTTAATTATTTTGTTGATATTTGTTACTTACTACTTTTAATCTCACTAGTTTTCGCTAGGTGGATCAATTTCCGACAGTTCGCACATGTTTGGAGCATGTCTATTTTACTACTACTTCCGCACTTTATACACTTTGGTAATAAGGCTGCCATAATTCAATTTCTTTCCTTTTTTAAGACAAGTCGTTAATAGATGTGATTCCATTAGGTTCAAGTATGCAGGCTTTTCGCTCTTTTGCATTCACCATGAATATTTTCTCTTCTGGCTGAGTAGATACTTTCGTAGTATTGGCCTTCCTTAGTGCAGCTATTTCTTTTTGCATTCTAGCTAGCCAGTACTCGTCATCCGTTGGTTCTTTATGTCTGAACCTGTGATACAGGAATAGAATCCAATTTGTCATCATTATTTCCTCTTTTCATAGATTGATTCTTGATGGATTTTATATATTCAAAAAATAGACTAAATAAACAGAATAATAATCGTAAATCATAAATTTTTGCTTCAATTGTTCCTACCCTTTGTTGTGTTTTTTCTTTAGTAGACTACTCCTGCTGGAATGTGTGTATGACAAGTCGGACAAGATCCTTTTATATGAAGCCATTCTGCGAGATGTGGAAGATGAAATATCGTGTTGCAGCTCGGACAGGCAAATATTTCTTCGCTGTCTAATATTATTTTCCGACATATCGCACATAGAGTTAACTGATTTACTGTATTGGTTATTTCGATTCGGATTTGACTTTGCTCGATTAATCCCCATGAAGAAATGTCATTTTCCGTCATTCGTTTCTTCACTGCCTTTAATTCTGCTAGTAGGGTTGTTTTTAACCCATTTATTTTACCCGCATTACTACTCACTACAACACCTCATTCACTTTCGACTTCCTCCTGAATAGCGTCCCTATATAAAGTTTGCTAATAATCGTATTTATCGGTTATAATCAAACATTATGTTATATATCTTAGGATCTTATGGATTCAAAATAGAGTTAATTATAATAAATACTTAATATAATCCAAAATGTAATAAAAGTAGTTGAATACATTCATTGTGATGCCTATGTCGAAACGACGCAGTACAAGTGATCTCCTTCAAGCCATGATTACCTTTATTCGTGATTCAGGAGATAAAGAATTTGCTATATCCGATTTTCGTCATTCTCCCTGTAAGATTGATCCTGTTTCTGTGCCTGAATTATGGGAAATTGCGAAACTTGTTCAAGAACATTTTCCACCCATTGAGGAAATACTTGAGATCAAAGGAAAACAGTATTTGCGTCTCAAATGAGCTTCATTAATCGGAAGGTGAGATTAATCGCTATCTCTGATCGTAGATAATAATCTCTATCCATAATATGAAGGAATATCTGAATCTTCTTTTTTGTTTTGAGGTCGTAGATCTAATTTAATTTCGCCAAATTGCTGTTCATATCTCTTTACATGTTCCATCATCCAGAAAGCCATTCGTTTAAAAACTGCCGGACTCATTTTAACCGTAGCTACGAATTTATGTTCTATTGTTTCTAAAACTATCTGTCCTGGA
>JAUUVJ010000201.1 GCA_030589605.1 Candidatus Hodarchaeota archaeon
TGGTAGAAGGTATTTTACGAGCTGCTAAAGACACCCGATCTCCGATAGTGTTTGAATTAGCAAAATCTGAATCAGATCTTAAAGGAGGATATACAGGATTAACTCCCAAGAAATACGCTGATTTTGTAAAAAAAGCAGCTAATAAGGTTCAATATTCTAATTACCTTATCCATGGTGATCATATTAAAGTGGGGAAAATGGAGGACATTCCTGGAGTGAAAGAACTCATTACTGCTCAAATAAACGCAGGTTACACTTCATTTGCAATTGATGCTAGCTTTCTATATGATATTTCAGGCTCTAATGACAAAGAACACTTAGCAAAAAACATTGAAGCAACAACCGAGATAACTAATTTTATCCAAGATACTCTAAACCATAAAGATTTCGGACTTGAAGTAGAAGTAGGCGAAATTGGAAAGACAGATCCGAACACAGGTCTTGTAAAAACAAGTGTAAATGAAGCTACTACATTTATCGAATCATTAAAAGAGAATAATGTCATTCCACACTTTTTAGCAATCGCCAATGGTTCGGTACATGGATTCCAATTTGATGAACATGGGAATCCTCTTCCACAAGTTGGCATTGATATACCGCTTACAAAAAAGATTGGAAATGCCCTAAAACCGTTTGGTGTAAAAATAGCTCAACATGGAATTACAGGTACACCTCTTGAAATAATTGTTTCTGATTTTCCAAAAGAATTTCTAGGTAAAGGAAATGTGGGAACGAATTGGATGACTATTGCATGGGATGTTTTGAAAATCTTTGAACCTGACTTGTTTAAAACTATTCATAACTGGACTATCGATAATTATAAGAAAGAAAACGTCACTATCAAAGAAACTTTCCTAAAATACAGCAAAATGGCCATCATAAAGCATTTTGATCAATTATATAATGTGAAAACTGAAACTGAACAGGCATTAAATGCTGTTTCTTACGCAAGCGCACTATATTTTCTAAAAGCCTTCAATAGCTATGGACAAACTGATGTCCTTACTGAAGAGGATGAATAACGACCCTCAATTATGAAAAAAAAGCAAATTATATTGTCTGAAGTGATTTCATGCCACATAAAAAAAATGGTAGAGGAAGAGGATTTGGTCATGGTCGCCGAGGCCGCAGAGGTATGAGAGCTGGGAGACCACGAGTTCAACCTGAAATTGAAAAAGACTTTTCCTCAATTACAGGACAAACTCCACTCCAGTTATCTCCCTTCGAATTAGAAGCTTTACGATTAGCTGATGAAGAAAATCTCATCCAAGAAGAAGCTGCTGAAAGAATGAATATCAGTAGAGGCTCTTTCTGGCGTATTTTAACATCTGCGCGTAGAAAAGTAACCAAAGCATTATTAGTTGGAAAAGAAATAACTGTTACAATAAGTGATAAGCCAGATACAACTGATGAAGAATAAATATAAATCAAATTTCCATTTTTTTCCCAGTAATATCTATCATTAAGGAAAAAAGTGAAATGCAGTTATACTCCATAGAGTAAAACTTTCTTTCTCAGATTCAGTTATATTTTAAGGAAATTTCTAATTATTCTTTCCAATTAACATTTACGGGGACATTGTGGTAAGGGTTCAGTTCTTGACAATTCCAATGTCTTTGATTCATTGCAATTAACTGGATTACAGCAAGTATAGCACACACGACTGAATGTGCGGAACCGCACAAGCTCTATGTCAGAGGACATAAAACCCTCTTTGATGGGTTCTTCTTTCATAAGATCAGTACTTAGATATTTCTTATTATCATCAGAAAAAACAGTAACTACAATAGAATCTTTCCCAAGTTTATTTTGAGCAAGCAAAGCTCCTATAAAATTCGCTCCTGATGAAATTCCGACTGCTAATCCAAGTTCCATTGATAATTTTTGTGACATAATAACTGAATCTCCATCATCTACACTAACAATTTCATCAAGCTGATTTAGGTCCACAATTGGAGGAATGAATTCATCAGAAATACCTTCGATTCTATGCACACCTACTTTCTTCCCTCCTGTTGTCATAGTTGGCGAATTTGCGGGTTCTAAAGGATGGATTTTAATATTTGGATTTTTTTCTCGTAAAAATTTGCCAATTCCCATCACAGTTCCACCAGTCCCTACTCCTGCTACGAATCCATCAGGGATTAATGAATGAAATTGAAGTTGCCACCAAATTTCTGGACCAGTCGAATTATAATGTGCATCAACATTGAAAGCATTAGAAAACTGTTTAGGTAAGAATGCAGTTTCAAGTTCTTTTGCTAGCTCCTCAGATTTCTTTATGCAGCCTTGAAACCCTCCTTCTTCTCTGCTAATAAGATTAATTTGAGCACCTAATGATTTTATGAGACTTTTTCTCTCAAAACTCATCCAATCTGGCATGAAAATGGTTAAAGGATGACCCAAAGCTCTTCCAATTGCACAAAATGCGATTCCAGTATTTCCACTAGTAGCTTCAATAATAGTATCACCAGGTGAAAGAAGTCCTTGTTTATAGCTTTCATGGAGGATATGAAGTGCCATTCGATCTTTAATTGACCCAGTCATATTCATATTCTCAGCTTTCGCATACAGTTTACGTATTTCACCTTTATATTTGAATTCGATTTCTAACAAAGGTGTATTACCTATAAAACTGGATAAGCTCTGAACATTGAGCTCATATTCGCTTAGTTCTGGCATCTTACCACAAGCGAAATGTCATTTTTAATAGTTATAAATTTATTTTCTATAATTTATTAGTAACTTTGATATTTTAAGAAACATCAGATCTAGTAATAATCAAGACATTCATCCAAGAACTAGACCTTTTGATTATTCTCCTTTCAACATAATGAATTTCATATTCAGAATTCTCCCAATCGTTTTAATCATTTCATTTTTTTTCTTCTACTTACTAGCCCATATTTTCTCAATAAGACGACATAAAAACAACTCATATAAAGAGAATTAATTTTTTCGAATATTTAAGCTACTTGAAGAGACAAAACGTGAAGAAATTATAAATTAACTCTGAGATTGATATGGAAATAACTCAAATCTTTTTTGCAGATATAATTAATGAAAAGGGTATGATCTGACCAACACTGATGAATTTATCGTGATAAGGACGAAGCTCCTTTTCGTGATAAGGAATTTCATCATTTCCCATCTCCTGAAGCTGTTTCTTAGAATATCCTTTTGGTTCAATAACTCTAGTAATCATAAAACCATTTGCTATCAGATAATTGCTCCAATCTTCAAAATTGTGATAAGTTTGACCGAATGTGGCTATTGATTGATTTTTCTCATTGGTTCAGTCCCATTTGTATCTTGTTGTTTTGAAATAGGGGTAAATTTTGTCAAACGATTTCTCCTCTAGAGCTTCCCAAAGCACAATCTGTATAGGATGGAGTACACAAAAGACGAAATTTCCATTAGCTTTAAGAATTCGAGATGTTTCTGAAATGACTTTATTAATATCCTCAACATAACTCATTGCATGAACAGAAATAACTAAGTCAAAAGAACTGTCATTAAATTTAGACAAATCCTCCATATTCCCTCTTATGAACGTTACATCAACATTTTCTTTTTTTGCTAAAGCCTGAGCATACTCTAGCTGTTTTTCTGAAATATCTAGGCCAATTACATCCTCAGCACCCCATTTTGAGAGGACGATTGATATTTGTCCACCCCCACACCCTAATTCTAAGCATTTTAAACCTTTCAAATCACCTAAAACCTTTAATTCTTTTTCTCCTGGTGCATAAGGACCATAATGAATATCATTTAAAGAAATATATTTTATCGATTGATAATATTCACTGAAACGATTCCACGATATGCGATTTTCCTCATTTGACATCGTATTGCTCCAGTTATCAGTGTATATCTTAACTATAAATATGTAAAATTCTTAGCAATGGTATAAATTTGTTACCTTTATTCTATCTTTTTGAGTCCAAAAGATTATCTCTTCTTTATGTTAATCTTTCCTCAATCAATTCAGATTACTTTATTTACTGTAGAATGAAAAAGAACAAATTGAGATAGCAATGTGTGTATCTCTATTTTCATTAAAACCGTTTATAATTTAAAAGGAATGAATTAAATTGTTCTCAAAACGAAAAATAATAAATGTGATCTTTTTAACAATTATGGTTATGATTCTCACACAATCATCTTTTGTCAACGGATCTACATATGAGGATTCTCACCCATTGAGGATTTCTCAGACAAAGAAGGTTGTGTTTGCACAGAATAATGGCTATTTTTCTCCAACAAATGCATATTCTGATTTGAACGATACCTTTATAGCTCATGGTTATGATGTTGAAGAAATCATAACGGGAATAAATGCAACCGTTTTAGCTTCCACGAGTATTTTATTTGTAAATACTTATCAAAATGATTCTTTTTCTGCAAATGAAATAACTGCTATTGAAAACTTCGTTTATTCAGGTGGAGGTCTAATAATTTCATTTGCAGGAGGCGGATTGGATTTAGGGTGCAAAATTACCAATTCTCTTGGAATATTAGGAAATAATGATTTAGAAGTTTACCCTCATCCTATTACAGCCAATATTCCTGTTCCTATCATTGCGACGAATTCTGGTTATCGCAATATTACACTAAGTGCTTCAGCTCAAACCATTGTATCAACTGATCCAGGAAGTGATAGCCCTAATGCTACAATGATAGCCACGAACTATTATGGAGAAGGAAAGATTATGGCCTCCACTGTTGCTACGATTTGGAACAATACTGTTTTTGCTAATGGTGGAAATGACAACTTAATAGAGAACTATCTTAAATGGTTTGAAGATGATGGTATCAAAAACTTTGTCTTTGCAGAGAATAATGGCTATTTTTCTCCAACAAATGCATCTAGCGAATTAGCTCATTATATTGCTAGTTTTGGTTATATCATAACAGAGTTAATTGATCAGGATCCAACAGAAACCATTCTTAGTTCAACTGATATCTTATTAATCAATTCCTATCAAGAAACATCAGGCTATTCTACTGATTCTTTAACAGCAATAGAAGAGTGGGTGGCAAATGGTGGGGCATTAATTGTAGTATTTAGAGGGATTGCTACCGATTTTGGACTTCATATGTACACAATAGGACAACCAGACCTTCTATATACCAATGAAACTTATCATATCTTCTATCATCCTGTAACAAGTGGGATTACTAACATCACTAAATCTGTACAAGGAAGTGTAGCAGAATTTGATTTAGCGGAAAGCGCTACAGTTATTGTATCCACTACTGCCAACAGTACTAATCCTGAAAGACCAATTATTGCTGTAAACAATTATGATGAAGGAAAAGTGATGGCTTCTGCTATACCGTTATGGGATAAAAACTTCGATTTTGATGAAAATAAGGAATTGATGAAAAATTTCATTGATTGGGTTACAATAAATACCACTACACCTAGTCCATGGATTTCTACTCATCCAGATATCTCGTACAATGAAAGTTCAGTTGGAAATAACCTAACATGGACAATGGAAAGCTATTACCCATATTACTTTGCACTACTCTTAGATGGGGAAGACTATCTCAGTGGAACATGGTCTTCTCTTCCTTTAATGGTCAATATTGATGGATTGCTTACAGGAAACTATACATTCACAATACATATCTATGATCATTATGGTAGAACAGCTTCGGATACAGTATTAGTTACGGTAACTCAAGTAACTGGAACTACTACAACGACTTCTGCTCCCTTTTCGTTCCTAGGAACTCTTTTAGGTGTAAGTATGGTCATCTCAGTGACTTTTTACAGACGTCGGAAAAGGAATTGATTTATTCCCTTTTCCTATTTTTTTTTCTTTCAAAGTTTATTTCATTTTTAGATTTGTGATAATAAGAAAAAGATAAATCTAGGATTAAAACGAAAATCACTGATGGATCGATTTATTCTAAAGGCAATATAGATGAAATAGTTCAGTTCATTTTCTTACCAATTAATGGTATAGTCCAGATAATAGATTCAAATTATCTCCTTCATACAAATAACGTGTTAAACAAAGAAAATGTTGAAAAAATGACATTCCAAATCGTTCAAAAATATCTAGGAGGAGAGTAATCATCAATATTGAATTCTAGCCTAAGTTAACAACTCTTATAAATGAGCCCACCGAAACCCACTTAGTGGTTTACATGAAAGCTTCTCTAGATGATAAAGGTAGAATAACTATTCCCTTGGAATTACGACAAAAGTTAGGATTAAAACCTGGTGAAGAAATTAATTTATCAATAGTTAATAAAACTCTTCTTCTTCGAAAAACCCTCACTACTGATGAATTTAGAGATTTATCCAACAACATTCGTAAGAAATTAGAAAATGAAATCGATAATCCTATTGAATTTGAAAAACTATTCTGAGGGATTGTTTGAAGATCACAATTGATTCTATGATTTGGGTTTATAATTTTGATCCTAAGGCCCCTGAATCAAAAAACGTAAGGAAATGGTTATATGGAAAACAAGGAGCGCTAGAACAATATTCAATTGTTTTAAATACCCTGATTCCATTAGAAGTTCTTCATTCAATGAGTAAGAAGAAGACAATTGATTATACTACTGCTTTTAATGCTACTTTAGGAATCGTTGCTTTGAAAAAAGTTGTTTTAATCGATTTTGATTCAAATCTGCTTTCAGGAACGATGACTATATTAGGAGAATATAAGAAATATGGAATAGGAGGACGAGATGCATCTATTTTAGCCACAATGAAGGATCAAAACGTTGAACGAATAGCTTCTCATGATAAAAATCTATTAATGATATCACATTATCATAGAATTGACCCTGTATTCTCCCCACCACTGATTCTCGAAAAAGGAGAAGAATTAGATCCTACTATTTTTAAAAAAGCGCCAAAATAGTGATTAGGATTAAAATTTGATGATACTTGGTAAATAGAGTTATCAGAAGTGTCATCGCTAATACAAGTATAATTAGTAATTCTAGTAGTAAATCCACTTACATATCACCTGGGAAAGCTATTTTCCTTTTCTAGGGGTTTTATCATATCAAGTTTAATGTCTTGTTGAATGTTTTTAAAATTGCAGAAAATTATGAAAGAATTTTTAGTAATGTGTTAGGTTTTTTATTTTAAAAATTCTTTTAGTAACACACAATCAATATGTACATAAATTAGACAATTCATACTAGTATCAAATTTTCTATCCTATCAATAAGATTATGAGACTTGTAAAATGGGACTAGATATATCTGAACATCGGTTGAAATCAATTAAACAA
>JAUUVJ010000383.1 GCA_030589605.1 Candidatus Hodarchaeota archaeon
ACTTCAATTTCTTCAACTAAGTATTGAGCTAATTAGAATACTCTCCTTTATTAAAATCTATAATTTCGTCATTTACTCTTTTTGAAACCACTTATCAGAAATTCTAATCAATCCATTCTTTTCATGCATTTCATTTTTTATAATGAAAAAATACTTTTGTTAAACGAAAAGTCTATGGTTATAGGTTTAATTAATTAAAAATTAGGTAAGTGTGACTAGAATGCAATTATTGTTGATTCATTCGCAAGGTTTTAGCTGGAAAGCCAAAGAAAAGGCTGTTACGAACGCAGTATCATTTACTAACAACATTTTAGAAGAATATAATACTAAAGATTCTGTTTTAGTAATTTTTGTAGGAATTGAAAAGGAAGATTCAAATAACCCAACTGAATTATTATCAAAAACAATTTCTGAAATTCAACAATCTCTGAAAGATATTGGCGAAACAAGAGTGATTCTCTATCCATGGGTTCATTTAACTAAGACAACACCAGCAAAAACAACAAAAGCTTTACCTCTATTGATAAAATTGGAGGAACGACTCCAACAAAGCTCACCAAATATTGAAGTTACACGAGCTCCTTTTGGTTATTATAAAAGCTTTTTAGTTAATTGTAAAGGACATGCTCTTGCAGAACGATCTAAAGAAATCTCAATAAAAACAAAAGAAAAGACTTCAGAATCATCTATTGAAGTTACTGAAGCGATTTCTGCAGAAGATCAAGTTAAATCTCAATTTTTTATTCTTAATCAAAAAGGCGAAAAAATTCCTTTTGACAAGTATAAATATGGTTCCCTGAAAGATTTTCAGATTTTTGTTAATTATGAAACTGCAAAAGATCGTAAGGTTAGTACACCCCCGAAACATGTTGAAATTATGAAAAATTTAGAACTGGTTGATTACGAGGAAGCTAGTGATGCGGGGAATTTTCGGATCCTACCAAGAGGTTATATTGTTAAACAATTAATTGAGAATCATGTTATCAATATGGCTATTCAATATGGTGCAATGGTTGTTGAGACTCCACTAATGTATTCGTATGAACATCCGTCTCTAAAGAAATATCTTGAAAGATTTCCAGCACGACAATATGTTGTGAAATCTGGCCAGAAAGATTACTTTTTGCGATTTGCAGCTTGTTTTGGTCAATTTCTCACGATGGCTGATGCTACTATAAGCTACCGCCAACTTCCTCTCAAAATGTTTGAAATGGCGAAGTCTTTTAGAAGGGAACAAAGAGGCGAACTAGCAGGTATTCGTCGTTTACGGAGTTTCACTATGCCAGATTTACATACAATAGCTATAGACATTGAAATGGCGAAGCAGGAATTTGAAGCTCAATTCAGACTTGCTAATCAGTATATGCAGGATATAGAGGTGAGTTTTGAAACAGCTTTTCGAATGACATCAGAATTTTTCGAAAATAACAAAGATTGGTTTATTTCACTGATAAAAGAATTAGATAAACCTATATTACTAGAATTGTTTGACACAAGATATGCCTATTTTATATTAAAGTTTGAATTCAACATTGTTGACACACAGAAAAAAGCTGCTGCCTTGTCGACGGTTCAAATCGATGTTGAAAATTCAAATCGTTTCAATATTAGCTATATCAACAATGAAGGTCAAGAAGTATTTCCTTTACTCTTACATTGTTCTTTATCTGGATCTACTGAACGTGTGATATATGGAATCCTAGAAGATCAGCTAAAACGATCTCAAAAGGGTAAAAAACCCCAGCTCCCTATTTGGCTTTCCCCAAGTCAAATTAGAATTTTACCTGTTTCTGAAGATTTTCAATCCTATGCGGAAACAATTGCAGAGAAACTAGAAAAGCACTTCATTCGCGTAGAAATCGATGATCGTGACCTTTCATTAGGGAAGAAAATACGTTCTGCAGAGAAACTATGGACACCATTAATCATTGTTGTTGGTAAAAAGGAATTGGATCAGAACAAGGTAAGCGTTCGCTATCGAAACGTTAATACACAAGAATTTCAATCCTTAGATGAAGTCATCAATTTTGTAAAGAAGAGTACTATAGACAAACCGTCATTTCCAAGAGCGTTTCCAAAATTAATCACGAAACAACCGATCTTCACCCGAGTAGTCTAATTAGCGTTTCTAGATAATGAATAAATTGAAACCAACAGTTTATAATAAACCTTATTAACTATATTATTAGGTAATATTCTACCCACTAGAGTGATTCAACAACTTAAAACGATGTTAAAGCTATAAATAAACTTAATTTTTGAATAAAACAACACACGCACACGAGAGTGAATTTATATGCCTACAAAATTATTTGGTAGAAATATAGAAAATCAATTAGCGTTTGTTGGCCTCGCTAACGCGGGAAAAACTACTTTGGTCAAGAGATTAAAAGGAAGTGAGAGTCTAGCAACAGTACCAACTATGGGTATGAATATTGAGACTTTAAAGATTGGTGATATCGAAGTTATGGCTGTAGATCTTGGAGGACAAGCTACTTACCCCAATAGTTTATGGGAACCTTTTGTATCAAAAGCTTCAGGTATCGTATTTGTGTTCGATTCAGCAGATCGAGAAAAAGTAGAAGATGCAGGAATATGGCTTAAAAATGTAATAAAATGGGCCCCAGAAGATTCCTCCTTTTTATTTCTAGCCAACAAGCAAGATCTTGATGAAGCAATGCCATTAGAAAAAATAATTGAAGCTCTAGGACTAGAGAAGGAAATTGGAGCCAGACCTAGAACTTTTGCTGTATATCCCTGTTCAGCTCTCACAGGAAAAGGCGTCGATGAACCATGGCAATGGATGAGCGATAGATTCCAGAGAAAATTTAAACGACAGAACTAATAGGTGCCAAAAATGAGCTTTCTTACCAAACTTCGAGCCAAGTTTGCCAAAGAAAAACTAACCGTTAAAATAGCTTGGTTAGGTTTAGATCATGCAGGAAAAACTACAATTGTTAAAAGAATAACCTCTGGCGAATTCGATAATAGTACATTCAGGACATTAGGGATGAATGTTGATGAATTTAGTTCTGGAAATGTCAGGTTTATTTCTTGGGATATTGGAGGACAAGAAGCATTCCGAGAGTCCTTATGGGAAAGTTACATGGCTGGTAGCATGGGTATTGTTTATGTTATTGACTCTTCTGACAAAAATCGCTTTGGAGAAGCGAAACGTGAATTGTGGAAATACGTCCTCGATAACGAAAAGGTATCAAATATCCCAATTTTAGTGCTAGCCAATAAACAAGACCTTGAGAATGCTGCATCAGCAGGAGAGGTTGCACGATCACTCAGTTTACACAAAGTAACAACTCACTCTTATGCAATCGTTCCAACATCTGCTAAAACTGGATTCAATATTGAAGAGGGACTTGAATGGCTTCGACAACGAGTAACAGAAAAACTTGAGTTACTTTAAAAAAAATGTTGTAGACTCAAGAATATCTCTTTTTCATCACACTTTTGTTTATAAACTCGTTTACTCTTTCATTAAGTGCCATAAATAGATGATAAAGCTTATTAAGATCTAATTCTGGATTAAGTCGGGCATAAACACGAATAGAAGGATCATCAGCAGAATTAATTGAAATTCGTACAATTACTTTTCGATTGCTATATATCATCTTAAGTAGTGTTTTATCACCAAGCATTGCCGTTCCTGTTCGTTTTGAGGTTGCTTTCATCACAAAATAGTCATCTAATTTTTTAATTCCAAGTTTAACTTCATCAAGCTCAAATAATAAATCTTGGTGCTTTTTTATCTGTCCTTCCTCATTTTTAGGAATTACTTGGACTTTAATTGGTATTTTTCCTTTTTTTGGACTTGCTTCAAGGGCAATGTAATCATTCGATCCTTTAATCCATGAAATGATCACTGATAACATTAAATGCCTTTCTTCAAGAGCAAAAACTACTCTGAAATCTTTAAAAGGAATTGAGCCTGATTTATATTTCGGATATAGCAATCCTCCATTTGAACTCTTTTCATCCAAAATTAAGTCTTTAAACTCATTCTGAAAGACTTCAAGTAACGCTTTTCTTGATAATTCCATTATTTTATGGTTTTTTCTTCTTCCTGCCCATAAAAGGTAGAAAGTAAAAAAAAGAACTACGCCTGGGCCAAAAAAGGTCAGGAGTATATCTCCGACAGGTAATCCTTGTAAGAAAAACTGACCATTATAGGTTCTTAAAAACGTTTGAATCTCTAAAATTCGCAACATAGGTCTCATACTTGAATTTTGTTGAAAAATTTAAATTATTTTCTTAAAATCTCAGATCAATAAGATTTTTCGAGGATTATGAATTCTATTGATTAAAGATGCCCTTCTTTATCTGGAATTTTCCTTCAATTCTGAATAAAACTAGCAATTTCCTTATAGGTGAATGG
>JAUUVJ010000322.1 GCA_030589605.1 Candidatus Hodarchaeota archaeon
AAAAATAGCAAAATCAGGTCCAAGTCCAATTGTTACTTGGGGAGATTTTTTATCTTTTTTAGCAAGATTATCAAATAAAGATCCTGTAATTTTTCCTGGAGGGGGGTAATCGAAACGACTCGCGTAGTTTTCAACATCTAATATAGCTAATTGGATTCCATTAGCTAAAACATCCTCCTCAACATATTCAAGGGAAACCTGTAACTGATTCTCTAATAATGTTTTAGCTTCTTTCGCTAGTAAGTTTACATAATTGAATTGTTTTTCCTGTTTACCAGAAATGCCTAAGAGGTCACTTAAGAGGAATCGGCCAGGAGAAAATTTAAGAAAATATGCTTGATAATCCACTGCAATTGCTATATCTGTAAGGAAATCCTTCTTATACCCCTCTTTTTTAGCTATATCCAGATATTGATCAAATTCTGATCCTTGAACACGATCGCCCATTCCTGCAATAGCAGGTAAATGTTGAATTGTTTTTGTGATATTAGGGTTAACAAAGCGTGCTAATTCAACCCCTAGCATACCAGCACATATATTGTAGTCTCCTCCTGCATAATACACATTAAGATGTGCTTCAATGGTTTCCTGGATAGTCGAAGTTGGAAAATGATGATCTACTACCATCACTTCTATTCCATAGGTTTTCAATAGTTTATAGGAAAAAAGGCTTTCTTCGCTGCTTCCTGTATCAAGCATGATAGTGAGAGGAATCTTATCACCAAATCGTGCTTGATCTTCAAGTGCAAAATTCAGGTCACGAACCGCATCTAAAGGATCATAATACGGTGGTTTATTAACTGTACGTTTTACAATGTGCCTTAGCCGATCATCATCAGTTGAACCGTGTAATTGAACCCAGAGATCACGTAATGCAACTTCTAAAGATATTCCTGCAGAAATACCATCACAGTCATTATGATGTCGAATAACGATAGGTTGTAATTCCAGTAATGCCCGACGTATTCGTTTAGCTATCGTGATGAATTTTGGTTTAAGCATTTCCAAGATATCAGATTGTACGAGGAATTCTATATCAGTGGGTTGACTACGTGAGTCAATAACCTCCTCCATTCTTTTAGTAAATGCATTGGCATATGCTTCTTCTACAATGAAAATATTAGCAATTTCAATTTGTTCTGATCCTCTATGTAAATTATATTGCCCCATAACTTCAACAATATCTCCTCCTTTTATATCATCAACAAAATCTAGATGGAAAGCTGCCGCTTCAATGACACTAGTTTCATCAAGAAGAGTGAAAACTTTGGGTCCTTTTGGAATTTGCCTTATACTTTCAACTCTAGCGATTAATGATATAAATGAACCCACTTCTCTATCTGCTCGAATTTTCTGTAATTCTACATCATCATGTACTCGTTCTATTGAAAAAATAGACGAATCTTTCAAATTAACTCTTTCAAATTCTAACTTTTCCCCTTTCGACCCCTTAAGTTTAACATATAATTTGTCTCCTTCTTTTCCCCTGAACCCTTTATCTCGTATTAACCCTTCTACTTTTGGTGCAAGCTGGACAAAGTAACCGAAATCTAATTGTTTTACAAATTTAGATGAGTAAATCTTATTAAATTCTACAGCTTTAGTACTAACTGGAGGAATTAATTGATGAATTATAGCTTCCTTTTCACATTTTTCACACAATGATTTTTGGTTCGTAATTGTCTTATTACAAATGATACAAAGAATTTGTTTGATACCTGTACCATTACATGATGTACATTTCCTTTCTGTGCTTGTGGTGATTTTCCCTACCCCTGAACATTTAGAACAATCTCCTTTTGGTTTCGATCCAACAACAATCTTTGTTGAACCCATCCCATGACATACTGGACACTTTTTCTTAGATTTTACAATAATTTTTCCACTCCCTTTACATTTTGGGCACTTATTTTTGGGTACCATAACAATTCTACCGTTTATTAAAACCCTCTAAAAACATTAACATATAATAATAGGCTAATGTTAAATCCACTAAAATAGTCTATTTTCTTCAGAACTTTTCTTAATAAAGGAGAGAAATCGAAAGGTAGAGTTTTTATTGTATTCCATATTCTATTGTTTGTTGCTAGTGACGTTTGCGGAAGTACTATTTTTATGGTAAAATCTGAAGAAGCGATTATTTTTTTCAGCGATACTCATATTTCTAAATATACTGGATTATTTAACAAGAGAGCTTTTAAAATAGGAGCCAAATTGATTAAAGATCGGCTGGAAAAACATCCCAATGCTCTTCTTCTTCATCTTGGTGATGTCACCGATTCAGGAACATATGAAGACTTTGTTTATGCTCAAAAGACCTTTAATATTAATATACCTCAAGATAATCTTCACATTATACCCGGGAACCATGATATGCGGAACATCGGGGATAAATTATGGCGTGATTTCTTCGGAGATCGCCAATTTTTGATCGATACCCGTGAATGGGGGGGAAAGATGGTCATTTTAGGGCTCGACTCTGCTGAACCAGACGAAAATACCGGTCGAATCGGGGATCGTGGGATTGAAGCTATTGCTGAATTGGGAACCTATCCTGATGACTGTATCAAAATTCTCTGTTTTCATCATCATTTGTTACCCATACCTAATACTGGCCGAGAACGATCAATGATCTTAGATGCGGGAGATGTTTCACGTAAAATATGGAGAGCAGGTATTGATGTCATCATTACGGCACATCGTCATTATCCGAATCTTTTTTCATTATCGAATGGAGAAAGACGATGTTTACTTGTAAATTGTGGGACCTTCTCGTCATTTAAGACACGAGGGAAAGCAGGGCATACGTTTGTAGATTTACTCCTAAAAAAAGATAAGCTAAACATAAAATTTTATGGTGCTGAAGAATATTCAAAATTTCAAGAACCAGTAAAAAGATCTCATATGATTCCAAAAGGAGAGCTCAGGTCAAGAGCAGGTTATTTATTTCCTGGTGATAGGCTATTAAGCAAGATCTGCCAATTTTCTTGTACACATTTCAGTAACAAAAGTGAATTTCTCGAAGAAGTTTTTGATCTTGGGATTAAACTGATGATCAGGGAAGAACCAAATGTACTTATCCATTGTGGGGGTTTAACTAATGATGCCTACCCAGAAGACTTCGGTCTCGCGAAAAATGAGCTCAAAAAACTCCAAGAGATGAAAATTCCCTATTTAATCACACCTGGTGTAAGAGATCTTCAACCATTCGGACGTGAACTTTGGGTTCAGCAAATTGGTCCATTAGATCCGATTTTTGAAGATCCTAATCTTCGTGTCCTTGGGATAAATACTGGAGGAGAAGAATCTGGGCACGTAGGCCGTAGTCGAATGAAAATGATAAAGCATGATTTTGAACAATTTAGATCCCACAAATTGTTTCTTGTAGTAATGCATCATAGCGCCTTACCAATACCAAGATCTCAATTTAGAAGGACAATTAAAGATGCAGGTGATTTCATTGATTTTGTCACGAGTCAACAAGTACCATTAGTACTTTCAGGATTCCAACATTTTGCTACATCGATGCAGGTCGAAAATACACTATTCGTTAATGCAGGTACATTTTCAAGCAAAAAAATCCGATCAAAACGATTAAACACCTACAACACTATTTCAATCTATGAATCAGGTGTAATCACAGTTGAAGAAGTGGAAATCCATTCTGGTTTCCGGCATTTACTTGGAAATTATAGCGTTCCACCTTACTCTGACTCATTGCTAAACAATTTTCTTTAAGATGCTGCTACTGATCGTTTTCCTTAAAATTGTCCAAAAAGAGATGAATTCGGAAATATCAGTATTAATTCCCCTCGTGAATATTTTCTTTGGACTTGAGGTTGAAACTTATGCTTTTCAAATATTTTAACAAGTTTAGAGAGGTCACGTGCCTTAATTAAAATTTCAAAATTAGAACTAGTATTATCGAATTTGATTTCTATTCTTCCAAAGCTGTCCATTTGGCCTCCACGCTTTTTTTTTTCCCAGCGATCAAACCGAATATAGTGAATATCATCGAATCTAAATTTCTTGAGATTGTACAACTGGTATTGTTTTAATAAAGATAAAACTGAACCAGATCCAAACATAATCGAATATTTTTCAAATTTGACATATTTATAATGCTTAGGAAGTAACCATGTTATCAATACGGGCCATGAAAGAATGAGCGCAATTGAAGCACCCCACTGCAGAAGCAAGAAGGCAAAAAAGCCGATGAGAATTGAAAATAACCCCATATCTTTTACAAAGCCTGTAGTATCTCGCACTTGACAATAATAGAGGATCTTCTTATCAGAAGAAGGTGAAAAAGTTCCAGTAGATAGAGCCTGATTCTTACTAATTGCCATTGGATAGTACCTAAAAATGGTTTTATTTGATTCAATTGGCTCATTTTCTATTGATATTTTAAATCTTGATGAGTTATCAAATTGATCAGCGATTATTCTCATAAAAACTTTGATATATTTCTCTTATCTCTTTTTTATCAATTTTACCTATACTAGTTTTAGGTATTTTATCCGTAAAAATAATTTCATCAGGAAGCTGCCATTTTGCGAAGCTATTGGCTAAATATTTCAATAATTCTTCCTTAGTTACCGTTTTTCGTTGGATTACTATAGCTAAAGGTCGTTCTTGACATTTAGGATGACGAATACCTACTACTGCTGCTTCTAGAACCGAGGAGTGGGATGTAATACAATTTTCCAAATCAATAGATGAAATCCATTCCCCTCCGCTTTTAATAACATCCTTTAACCTATCTGTAATCTTGAGATAACCTTCTGAATCAATTGATCCGACATCTCCACTTTTCCAATATCCATCTTCAGTAAATTGGTTTTCAATTTCAGTAGCATTATAATAGCTATTGGTAATCCAAGGCCCCCGAATTAATACTTCTCCAACTTCTTCCCCATTATGTGGAAGTTCCACCCCATTAGAATCCACTATTTTTACATCAAGGCCAACCACAATATATCCTTGTTTTCTTTTCAAATTCCATTTTTCTTCTTCAGAGAGTTCTGTTTCCAACCATGGTTTAGATAAGTTAATTGTTGCGACAGCCTGACACTCTGTTGATCCATACGTTTGAATGACTTCTGCACCAGTTATTTCTTTATACCCTTTCATTATTTCTACAGGAGGTTCTGAAGCTCCACAAACAAATTTTACAGTCGAAAAATCGGGTTTCTGTTCCAATTCTCGAATGTACTCTAGCATTGGCATAATGAAAGCTGTTGCTCCATTAAATACGGTCACCTTTTCGTGAATTAAAACCTGAACTAATTCATTCATACTATCAAGGCTATATTTTCCTGGCAGGACTAATTTGGCTCCACTCATTGTAGCAGCTTGAAGGGTTCCCCATGCGAGTA
>JAUUVJ010000006.1 GCA_030589605.1 Candidatus Hodarchaeota archaeon
CCTTGCATCAAAGTGCCTCCAAAAAAATAATGATAATCCTCACGATCTTTATAATCACTGTATATATCTTCTAATTCCTCCAAATGTTCACCAATAGAGGAAATCTGTCCACTTTTGATTTTTTCTAATTGTTCATCAACTTTTTTCTCTTCATAATCAAAATTCTGCATGGAATTGATAAAAGAAAATGCCTGGATTCTCCATAACGACATATAATCAAAATAATCCCAATCATAACCAGATATTAAATATGTCATTGGCGAAATTGTATAACCCCATTCCCAAGAATATTTTAACATTTCATCTACAGGTTGCCAATAATCGTGTGGGTGAATTAATCCAAATAAATGGCCTAATTCATGTAATGTGGTTCTCGTAAGTCCTTCATTTTTAATAAATAAATTCTCATAATTCATTGTTACAACGGATAACCCTCCCATTTCGGATGACGGTGTCGAATAATGAGATAATCCTCCGTACTCATCACTGTAAGGTAACAAATCTTTTTCTCCCACAATTATTGAGACAAATAAATTTAATTCGTCGGTGAATCCTGTATCTTTTATGTTATAATCCACATCCCAAAAACTCGGATTATTATTTTTAAGATAAGTAGCAAGGGAATTAGACCATTGTAAATAATTTTTAGACTCATTTTTTACAAGATCTTGCATAAATGTATTTGCTGTTGTTACTGTGGTAATTATTTGAACCGTAGTAATTCCTAATAATGTTTCAAGACGATCCTGAATTAGTGTAAAATTTACATAATTTAGGATTTCATATATTGAATATTTTCCATCCATTGCAACCATTGCCACATGTATTACGACTTTTTCGTGAGCGTTATACCGAAAGATAGGCGATGGATTCAAACGACACCAAAGAATTTTTTCTATAACATCAGCAAGTCTTTTATTCCATTCATATGTAGTTATTAGATCGTCATAAAGATATTGTATAGAAGGAAAATCGTCTATTTCAAATCTGGGATTAGAAGAAGGTATTATACCTAAAATCGGTATATTATTTAGTTCAAAACTTATTCCTTCATTGCTAAATTCCATAATTTGAGAAAAAGATTGTGTATCTATATCTTCTTTTGTATAATTAATATATACATCACTAGATTCAAATAGTGATCCTTCAAATCTAAAGTTAATTATTAGTAATTTGATTATGTTCAAATTAATTGTTTCAGATCGAAATTCGTCGGTTATAATATTACTAAAATTTGTATATGGGATATAAAAAGTAGAGGAGTTGTCTTGGTTAGATTGTAAAAAAACTTTTTCAGTCATCGAATTTCGTTTTGATTCGGATATATGAACAATTTTTGGTATAATATTCATTTTTGATAATGTTTGACCGAATGGGAATTCAGAAATAATTTCTAAATTTAATCGTGATAACAAATAGGTACTGTCAACTTCGTTATCAGAGAGACCGATCATGTGGATTTCTAAAATTCTATCTTCAATTAATGCATCAAAAGGTTCATTTTCTCCTAGATTTCCATTTCCACTTTTTATTGGATTCAAATTTGTTACGATTATAATTAATAAACAAGTAAGATAATAAAACTTCAATACCCTTTTTTGTTTATTTTTTGGATAGAAGATCATTGCCGTTTCTTCTTTTTCCTATTTCTTCTTTTTCCTTTTGAAATTCTTTTTTCATCCAATTTTTTGTCCCCCTTCCGATAGATTACTTTGTCTCCTTTCTCTTCTGAGGAATTTTTTTCTTTAACAGGAGACTTTTTTTCTATTCCAAATTTGTTCCCGATTTTATCATAAATGTGTTCTATGTGTGTTTTAAGACTCTTTCTTTTAATATACATTATTACAAATAGAATGAATACTAATAACAATATTATCGGCATGAAATCTCTTAAACTAGGTATTTTATAGTATTTATACTCATATTTTATCCAATTTCCCGCGTCATCGCGGACGAAAAGTCTCAAAGAATGAGTTTGAAAATCGGTTGTTGGTAATTTAATCCTAACATAATATATTCCATTATTCTCGTATATTCCAAACATTAAACTTGTTTCAGTGTATATACTTAACGTAATATTTGTTCCGTTGTTCCAACTTGCAATAACGAGATTTGGTCTTTCTTCAAAATAATATGTAACAATATCGTTGTCACTTGTATATATAGATCCAGATGAAATTGAAGATTCAGGAGAATTAACTGGAGTATCATCAATTATATATACGTACTCAACTGATTTATTATTCCCTAGTAAATCTTCGACGTATATCTGTAATGTATGGATCCCTTCGATAAGAGAAAAATCTATATTGATCATAGTTGTATTGAATGATATATTATTTCCATTATCCCAGTGATAATAACTTCTATTTGTTATAGTTTCGGACACAGTTATTTCTAACATATCTTTAGAATTATGATGTGTATTGTTTTCATAGGAGACACTGACAGTTGGAGATGTCCCATCTACGGTATAGTGGTAAGAGAAATCCATAACATTTCCACTTAAATCATATACTTCAATGTCTAAATTATAATTAGCATCATTAATCTCAGAAAATAGTTGAAAACTCGTGATGTTGAAATAAAATGAATCATTCCTTAGAGATACGCCTTCTTTATATGTGTGAACACTTACAAAATAAAGTGTTTCATTGAAATTAAATGTTATAGAAGTGTTTGGTTTCATCCTTGAATTATCTGTAGGATTATAACTTATCAAAAACGGGGGTATCTCATCGAAATCTAAATACCAAACGAAGCTTGCATTATTCCCTGCAATATCTACTAGAAAAGCAGTAAAATTTGTTGTTCTATTGTTTCGTATCAATGTTATTAAGTTTATTTCTAAGAAATCATCCATGTAAAACGAATTGTTATAAATGATCGTTGTATTTGACCAGATTACAGATAGAAAGGAAACATTTTCACTTACAGTTAAATTGATTATTGTTTCAGGACTGATAATGTGTTTGGTGTCATTTTCAATTAATAATTGATTACTAAATGGTCCTTCGGTTCCTAATATGTTGAGTGTAGGATCGATACTGTCCACTTTATATTTCAATGTTTCATTAATTATGATGTTATCACCTATATCATAAAAGAGAATTAATTGTGTCCAATTATTTGAATAAGGTACTTGAATAGTATAGTTTATACTAGGTTGTATCCATTGAAAACTTGTTATATTAGAACTCGTTGTCTCATTTACCCATTGAAATCCGACACGTATTGAATTAGTTAATAAATCAAAAGTTATTTTATCACCACCCATAACAACTGATCCAGAAATTAAGGTGATTTCTCGTATACTTGTGCCAATATAAAATATATATCTACTCGAATTCCAATTATATGCCTCATCTCTAAAGAACAAAACAATTTCATGTGGATTTGTACTAATGTTTTTTGGTAAGGTTATAAAAAATGGATCGTTTATTATAAAATACGTGCTATTTGCATTTCCATCTATTGAGTAACGAAGTTCTTCAGGTTTTTCACTAAAATTATAAGAGATTCTAAATGGAGTATGTAAAATACTGCTATTAGTAAAGTCTTTTAATGCGATATTAAGGGAAATATCATCTCTTGTAAATTTGAAAGTTTGATTATTCCATATATCGTCTTTTCCCTTAATTTTCAATCGTAAAGTTATATTATCATTTGTTTTATTTGACCAATCATCGATATTGGTAATAATTTCTTTAACATCTATTTCTAATAAAGGTGTGTCATTTCCCCACTGATATAAACCCATTTTTATGATTTCACCAAAAGTAAAATTTAAGTTGTTATCACTCATCATTCTACTTCCATTAAAACTATTTTCTAAATTTATTCTAGGTTTAATCCACCATTGATAATAAAAACTACTCCATCTCTTCTGATCGTCTTCTAAATAAATCGTTAAATTTTGACGCCCCGACAATCTAGGCAAAGTAGGTAGATATGTAGTATTAAAGGTGTTATTCATGTTAAAAAGTATTGTTCGCCAACTTCCTGCATTTATATTGTAAAAAATAGATGTGTCTTGATTAATAATAGTATTGTTTTCAGGAAACATCGTTTGTACATTAATCCCCACCTCGAATTCTTTTGTTTGAGTACCTACATTTCTTGCCTCATCAATCACTTCAACTGTTATGTTTATTTTTCCATATAATACAGGCAATGAAAACCAATATTGATCTGTACCATTAATAGACAGTGAACCAGTGTAATCCCCAGAAAAACTACATACTATAGAAGATGGAGTTTCATCAACAGTAATTGTTATATTGTGACCTGCATTATATAGACCCCCTGAAGGATTAAAAGTTGCTACTATAGGTGTATTATCTGCTATAAAAGTAAAATTTTGAATTATGTACTCATTAGGACTTTTTTCGACTTTTATGTGAATTATGTGAGATCCTTCGGTTTCTGGTACAGGATCTATGACGCCACTAAAACCTTCTAAATCCCACGCGAACAAAGCATTATAAGGTTCATTAAAAGTAAAACTTATTAGTGATCCACTCTGAACTTTAGTATTATTTTCTGGTGTACTGATGATTGTAAATAAAACGGTGATATTCAATATTGATTTGTTTGAATTACCAATGAAATCATTTAATGTCAATTCTAATACATGATTTCCTTCACCCAAATTAACATTTATCACAAAACTTGTAGCATTATTCGGAATACTGTTTATTTGATGAGAATAATCCCACGAATATCTACTATTAAAAATCGGTTCAGATGTGTTTATCTGAATTTTTGTAAAACTAAATACAGAAGTAAAATTCGCGATTGAGGACACAAAACTAGGAATCAATGTATCATAATAAAACATATATTGACGTGTAATCCAACTCGAATTCGTTTCGGTTGAATTTACACTCGCATATACGTAGAGTTCAATTAATGATTCATCATCGGGAAGATCGGGTGACATTATTGCAAAGTAAGATTCTATAACGAGAAATGAACTATTGGTAATCTCATTTGACCACCGATATGTTACATTTTTATCTAATGAACCCTTTAATTCAAGTAAAATATCCGTTCCATTGGTGATAGTACTCATATTTTGTGGTGATATTAAACTAATATTTAATTCGTCACTCGAAATACTGTACTTTAATGGATCAATGTCGAATGTTTCGTTATTCAAAGAATCATTGAGTTGATTCGTGATTATGTTTGAATTTGTACTGATTAATGAGAGGATTATTATTGAAAAAGGTATTAGGTGTTTTATTAAATTCCTTTGCATTTTTTACGATTCTCCCTGTCAGAGTATTATTATGAGAGGAGCTCAAATAAATAATAATTTATTTTATATTTGTTTTCATTATTTTATGTTACAAATAACTTTAATTAGATTTTTTCAAAAATATTAATTAGAAAAGGAAGTTTCTGTTTTGACGACTTAATATGCGACATCTCAATTAGACCCCAGATTTTTTGCTCCTTTGCTAATACATTGCTAACTTCTATTCCATTTGAAACTTATATACTTGAAAAAAATTGAAAAAACACTCAAAAATGTCCAAGTATATATTAAAACAGTATTTAACAATATTATTCCTTTTGAAATTGTACACAGATGGATTTAATGATAAATAACTCAATAAAGACCAAATTCAGATTTAAGTTAACAAATCTCCTCAAGTTAACTAAAATTAGATTCAAGTCAATATTATGATTATTCTAGCTTGGTAACTCTATCTCAACAGTTTTCCACTACTTTAATAATATATTTCTGGAACCCTTTGGAAATATTGCCAGATGAAATTGTAAATTTGAAAAAATTACACGGTTTATATTTAGATCTAAGATTTCAAATAAAAAATCAGACAAGGAATGTTCAGGACTGGATTAGTACTATTAGAGTTGTGGATCCTTCTCCAATAGGTAAACAAAAACCCCAAATTATAGAAATACAGCCAAGTCCTGATGTTGTAACTTTACCCCGTGAAGAAGCTATGCAACAAGCAATTCGAATTTCAAAAAAATGTAAAGCGGAGGATGATAGAATCCATCCATTTGTAGGAGCTGTTATTATAAAAGACAATATGATTCTAGCTGACGCTTTTAGAGGTGAAATAAAACCTGGGGAACATGCTGAATATACAGTCCTTAATCGAAAGTGTAAAAATCTGGATCTTCAAGGAAGCATAATGGTTACTACTTTAGAACCTTGTACCACTAGAAGACATCCCAAAAAGCCATGTGCTTTACATATTGTGGATAGAGAGATCATAAAAGTATTCATTGGAATGTTAGATCCCAACGATGATGTAAGAGGGAAGGGGACAATTTTCTTAGAAAACCATGGAGTAGATGTCTATTGGTTCCCATGGGAATATCGTAAACAGGTAAAAGCTATAAATAAACACTATTGGGAGGAAATGATGAAAGATTACACTATGGATGTTATGAAGAGTTAGAAGATCCAATGTATTACTGTTTTATTCGGATAGTACCAGAGAAGCATTGACTGAATTCTTCTTCACTCTTGGATTTATCCAGATACACTTTTAATTCGTCGTTACACCGTATCGAGTAATCAAGGTTTTCTACGCTTTCTCAATAGGCTAATTGCTGTGAGTGAAATAATTAAAACTATAGCAGTCCAAGTAGATGAATTTTTTGTTGCTGTGGGGGAAGAACTTGTAGAAGGGGAAATGATTGTTGTTACATTAGAGCTAGATGTTGTGCTTGTAGTTGGAAGGTTTGTTGTGGTGGTAGAAATAGTCTTTATTGTAAACCATACAGTCGAAGAGGCTCCAATATTTCCAGCGAGATCAAGGGCATAAACTACTAAATAATGTGAACCTTGTTGGATTGAATTTAATTGGATATTACCTGTAACAGTAATATTAGGAGCACCATCTAAAGAATAACCGATCCAAGAAGTATTTTCATCTATTGTGAAGTTCAACCAGAGACTCTGATAACTAGATACAGTATTATTGATCGGATTATAAACACTAATATCTGGTAAAGTGGCGTCTATAGAGAACCATATAGTTGTTGATTGCCCCATGTGTCCTGATGTATCATTAGCATATATTATCAGAGAATAACGTCCCTCTATAAAAGGGCCAAGAAGTATATTGTCTGTAATGGTGACATTTGGAAAACCATGTAAGGAATAACCGATCCATGATACAGGTTCATTCGTAGAGAAATTTAACCAAACATATTCTTGGAAAAAAGCGTTATTCAAAGGATGCTCAATATGGATAACTGGTGGAGTTAGATCTATAGTAAATTGAAGAGTTACAGATTCCCCTATGTTTCCTACGCTATCATAAGCATAAACAACGATTGTATGAGAACCCTCTGAAATGGAATTCAACAGTACAGGCCCACTTATTGTTACAACTGGTGCTGAATCTAATGAATATCCCATCCACGAAGTGGCCTCATCAACAATGTAATTTAACCAAATGCTCTGATATCCATATGTACTATTTGTTGGACTAAGAATGGTAATAAAAGGAGAAGTCTCATCTATGGTAAACTCTATTGTAGTGGATTGACCCATATTTCCAGAAGTGTCATTTGCATAAATGATGATTGAATGATGATCTTCAGCAAGGGAATCAAGTAAGATATTCCCAGAGATTGTCACATTCGAACCAAGGTCTAACGAATATCCAATCCAATCAGCTAATTCATTAATTGTGAAGTTTAACCAGATTTCTTGACTTGGGTAAGAGGTATTGGTTGGGCTTATGATATTTATATCGGGGATACTTGTATCTATTGTAAACCATGTTCGAGCAGAACTACCCATATTACCAGCAGAATCATTGGCATTAATAACAATAAAATGGGTTCCTTCTGAAAGTTCGGTTAATAAAGTATTTCCAGTTATTGTTAGGTTATCATTTCCATCTAATGAGTACCCAATCCAATCAGTAAACTCATCAATTGTAAAATTCAACCATAGCTGGTTTATGAGATACGTGGAGTCATTTTCAGGATTAATAATTGATATATTCGGAGATTCAATATCTGAAGTAATTTCTAACTCAAATACTTCACGAAATGAAGAATCTGCAGCCCATAAATGATGATTCTGGTCAAAAATAATTCCTTCACATCTAACAACATCACTTGGAAAAGCCTTTTCCCATACAATTGAATAATTCTGTGGATCTATTTTAAATAATGTATCCGTACCCGATGCTTGGCTAACCCATAGATAATCCTCATAATACTCAAATCCAGTCTGTTGCCCAATACTAGAATTGAAAGTGTTTAATTCTTCTCCAGTGGTAGCATTCACAATATAAGTTTGAGGGTCATAATACCCTCCAATATAAAGTAACCCAGAATTATAACAAATACCTGTAGTAAAAGTACAGGGTGAAACGAATGAGAAGATCACCTGACCAGTAGATGGATCAATGCGATATATCCGATCAGGGTCAGTATAGCTTTGATTGTAATCTGAGTGTAAGATCATACCTTCGTCATCAAACGTCAACCCCCATGGGTTAGATCCAGGAGTAGAAAAATTGGCTATCACGTTTCCTGTAGTTGAATTTATTTTATAGATTTTCTGTGTACTATAACCTACAAGCCAAAGATAACCACTAGAATCAAATTCTATTCCTGTTGGCCATGTATTTTCAGGCGATAGGATTGAACCTATTACTGTCAAATTGTCTCCAATAATTTCATTTCCACCCTCTACATTAGTGAAATAATAGAAATTAAAACAATGTATCATAAACACAACCGTAAATAGTATCCCAAATGGTATCAACCTATATCTAGAAACTAATCCTTTTATTTCCATTTTCTCTCACAGTCTAATCTCTATACATCGGACCAAAAACGAATTTTTTTAATAAAGTGAAGGTTTTCCCCTCATAGCCATCCAAATTAAATAACGTACAATGGTTTATGATTATTTAAGATATTCGAAATTGCTAATACAAATTCTAATAAGGGGGATAACTATGTAAATAATATCCTGAAACAATAAATTTGAAGCATTTAAGCTACCAAAAGGCTAATCCATAACGTGATTAACAGTCATAAATCCTAAAAACGCATAATAATTTGCTATTTGCAAAAAAAGGGTGTTCAATAAATCTATCAAAAATTAATCATAAGAAAATTGATAAAAGGCTCGGGGCATATTTAACCTATATAAGTATAAGTATCAGCAAATCCCTCATACTTTTCACCTATTAACTCAATCTTTATTCTATCAGTCTCCTTATATATTTGAAAATAATTTTGGTTTTAAGATGAAGATAGATGGAACGAAACTATCAAGTTTTTAAATCATTCTGGTAAATTAAACTTGCTATTTGCTCACTGCAACATCATTAATAGTTGGTGAACTGAAAAGAGTCTTAAAACACAGTTTAAAAATCTCTTGTTTCAACTTAATTTTATCGGTATGGGTTAGAGTGGTATATTTATGTTGAAAGAGTCGGATAAGGGTATCATCTAACACATTCCAAATTTCTTTCCCATCGGGGGTGAAGTTCGGTACTCCTTCTTCTTCTATTGCTTGGATAAAGTATCTCCAGTTAACGTTCATATTGGATCACTCGTCTTACTCTACATTGGAAACTATTAAAGCACTATTCTTTATATGGAATAGAATTCCCCTTCGTGACATATTGTTATAGAACAACATTCATTTTATTTGATTTCTACAACTCCAAAAAATGTGAGATTTTATAAACAAACTCATCCTAATCTCCATGAAGAACAGACTCTTGTGCGATGAATCCTCTTAAGATTATCTAAACGTGAAGCTTGTCAGTCGAGGGTTGGCAAATTCATACGGGCATGATCGGATTCTTCAACCACAACACGAAGTGAGTATATCATGCCAAAAAAAAGTTCTATGAACAAAGAAGCTGCACGAAGAATTCAAAGTGCTGCCGATAAATCAGGTAAAAACCAAGATTTCAAGGCACGCGCTATGAGCGCAGCATCTAAGAAGAAATAACGAAATAACGAAATTAAATCCTTATATTGAAGAAGAAAAAAAGAAAACTTCCTGAAAAGTTGAAGCAATCAACTTTTTTCGACTGTATGGATTTTTTAACACCTGTTTCGCGAGTAGGAAGGATGAATTTTTAACTTCAGCTGATTTAATGCCTCAATGCTAGCGAAACTGACCGCGTCTTTTTTTAAGCTTCGAGCTTCTAAAGAAAACTGGTCGTTCTTGGCTATCGTTTTAACTGTTGTACCTCTGTATCAGGAGGACGTGTAGAAAAATCGATTACCCACCAAGAACCCGCTAGCATTAATAGTTGCAATGGAACCATGGAAAGATGCATTAATTTGTCTGATAGTATTTATTCTGATCATTTTTCCATTAGCTCAACTGATAGGCGCGATGGGGATAATCATACATATTTACTTTGCCCTTGCATTAGCACACGGCTTAATCCCCACCTCAGCGTATTATCAACGGATTATTGATACTGTCTTAAGAGAAGGTTTGATTCCACAATTTTGTGTACGATATTGGTTTTATGTGGTCTTTTTAAGTGTTTTTTTCGAGATCACCTTACGAACCAAGGGTAATGTTTTGATCGGTCTTACAGCAGCACTTTTGCATGTATAGTGTATATTTTCATCCTAATATGGGGTTCAAGATATTTTCTAGGCAATCAACAATTAAAATATCCTGTGCTACTCAGAATACCTAATGAACAGTCAAAAGAGGCAGTGATAAAACAAAAACTATTTCCATCAATTAGTAGTGAAATCGATCAATAAGTGAAGAGAAGTAATCAGAGTTAGAGACAAGAAGAATCGAATTTCTCTCTCTTCATTTTCTCTCAAGGAATTTGTCTCAGAAAACCAGTTATGATCTGTCCATTCTGAATATCAAGAAAGGACTCTCTATTATATTTTATTTCTTTGCCAGATCAATTTTAATGACGGTTTGTTAAATTCTTTGAATTTTATATATTGTCTTCCTGAAGAGGTTAGAATTATTTTCTTGTTTTTCCCAACTCTCCTGCTAGAGATTAATCCTAGCGTATTAAGCTTGTCACATTGACGAGAGAGACCCATAAGAGTTTTTGAAGAAACAATTCGATTTAATTTCTCATTTAATCTTTGAAGGGTATTAATTTTACCTCCCTCAGCTTTACCTAACGCGAAGAGGATTTCTTCGTCGAAATTTTGTATTTTTGCTGAAATTAACGGAATATTATATTGATTTGTCCTTGCAAACTCTATTTCTTTTTGATACTTCTCAGTTACTGCAAGACCTTCTGTTCGTTCGTAACGTTCTCCAGGAAAGCAAAATGAAATGTTTTTTATTTTATATTTGAGTGCAAATAGATACAAACCAATATTAGCAGGAATTGCTCCAGTTGACAAATCAATAATTGGTTCCATCTCTGAGAATGACCCCTTCTGTACAATTCCTTCCAGTGATTTAAGGACTGAATTTGGGTTGAAAATATCCGCATTTATTTCCCAAATTTTACCTAAATCAGTAAAATAAGCAATGTTTCCAGTAATATATGCTATTACCAAGTTTATCGCTTCTTGAATTTCAGAACGGACTTCGATATTTATGTCATATAATGACCTAATAATGACACATTCTCGTGGTGAATGAGACAATATCGAAGCGATAATTTTGCTTTTCTGGATTCCTTGGCAAAAAATCAGCAATTTATTATTCAAATGAATCCTTACCTATAAATTAAGAAATGATTTCTAGAATTACTAAAAAGGTTTAAATATTAAAGTGTTTTTGTTAATATTATTAACACCGAATCGTTACAAGACAGAAGAATCAATATTTGATCTGTATATGGCATTACTTATTATAAGGTCTTTAGAGGGGTCTTAACTTGCATTTACTATTGCAATTTCAAATTATTAGGGAATATTTTTCCGAAAAAAGATTACACTGTTTGTTACTTTTACCATATTATTCAAACAGTTCTAATTAGGAGAATATTTTATGATAGAGGCTATACGACGGATAGGTGAATACTCAATTAATGGTACTTTAACTAATCACACTTTCTTGAACGGAATTTGTATCGATCTCCCAGAAACTAAATTTAATAAAAAAAATAAAGACCAACCGATTGTGCAGCATGTAATCTTGATAAATTTCAATTGCAAACAAAAGAAAATTGAACTAGACTTTGAAGTAGTTAATGCAGAAGGGAAAGATTCCAGTACGGAATATTGCTGGGTAGGAAATGCCAAAAGTAATAACCCGAAAATTTATATTACAAGTAATTTACTCTCTAATATTATTAAAGCTCTACCAATTATAAAATTCAAGGTAGAGGGAACTCTAACAGAGGAAATTGAATTTGTACTGAAGACTTTTTTTGAGAAAAAAGAATATTTAAAAAGAAAAAAACTCACCTCAGCATTCATTTTAAGCATCTCGCAATTTGATTTTCCCCAAGACAAACTAGATGATCTCAAAGGCATCAAAAAAATATTAACTGCTGCAACAAGAGAAAGTGAAGTAAAATCACTGGAGAAAAAACTATACAACAAGGTGAGGGAAAATATTTTTCGTAAACTAGGGTTACGTGCTGATGAAGTGGCACTATTTACGATCCAAATTGATAACCAACTAATTTGTCAAAAACAGGAGTACAAACAATTAATCGTCAGTGAAAGATTAAGTGATCTTTTCGAAAATAAAGGAAGATCTAAAAAATATTATCAACAAAGCGGTACCTGCTCTATCTGTGGTGGAATTGATAAAAAAACGACAAGTGATTCAACCAGTCTTGACTTCAAATTCTACACAAGGGATAAGCTTGGTTTTTCATCAAATTTTGATGGGAGATTTACTAAAAATTATAACATGTGTATTGAATGCTACCAATATTTACTCGTAGGCGAGAAATTTATCCAAAAGAATCTTCAGACAAAAATAGGCAGTAATTCATATATCATTCCACGATTAATATATCCAACAAATACTTTAAACCTAACACGTTTTTCAGAATATATACGTTCTTCGACAAATTCTCTTATCAATCTAGAAAGTCTTAATGATTTTCAGAAGCAATTAGATCGATTCAGAGAGTATGAGGAAAACAAGAACAATTATATCCTCAATTATCTTTTTTATCGCAAAGAAAAAAGTGCTTTTAACGTTTTAAAACTAATTAAGGATATTCCTCCAACCAGATTAGATTTGATTCGCAGAGTATTGTCAGAAATCAATTATGTCGAGTCTCTAAATTATGGGGAGGAAAAAGTTTATATTAACATAAATACAATCTGGAGGATCATCCCACTAAAAAAAGTGAAAGATGAGTATGTAGGAGTGACGAAATTTCTTGATATTATTGATGCCATATTCTCAGATATAGTGATAGATTATAATTTTCTTATAAATCAGATGACGGAAGTAATTAAGATTATTAGATTTGAGAGGGAAGGATTTAATGTATGGAGTAAATACGATAGAAAAATCTTCGATAGCCGGAATAGTAGAATTTTGCAAATGAACTTATTATTATTATTTTTTAAGAAAATGTTATTAATTGGAGGTTTAACTATGAATAATACTAAAATCAACACATTGAAAGGAATCGAAAAAGATATTCCTGAAGAAATTTTGAACTACTGGACAGACATCGAACTTTATGAAGATACTCATAAGAAAGCATTATTTTTATTAGGATACCTCATAGGTGAGATAGGAAACGCACAGAGCAGTTCTGGACTCACGAAAAAGCCCATCTTAAATAAAATAAATTATCAAGGGATGAGCCCTGAAAAATTACACCAATTAACTAGTGATGTTTTTGAAAAATTACGACATATTAAGAGTTCCAAAGGAAAAACATTATTAGAATATAAATCAAACGAAATTATTTATTCCGTACTCAAACTGTTAATGGATACTAATATTCAGCAATGGGATCTCCCAAACCAAGAAAATGTCTTTTACACAATTTCAGGTTATTCCTATTCGAATTTTCTATTAAGGATGAGGAGGAAAAAAAAGAAAAATCAATAAGGGCAAAAAAACAACAGAGTTTTGATGCAGTCAAATAATGAACTTAAACAATATAGTATAGATAGAAAAAAATGGAGTTGAACCTAGTGAATAACGGGAAAATTATTGGTAAGAATAGTGAGATATTGTTTCTCTATGACGCTAGAATGTGTAACCCGAATGGAGATCCTGACGACGAAAATAAACCAAGAATGGATTATAGTAGGAGTATTAATTTAGTATCTGATGTCAGATTAAAGCGTTATATTCGGGACTTTTTAGCAGACTACAAGAATAAAGTAATATTTATATCTAAAGTTAAAGATAAGACTGTTAGCGCAACAGGACGGTTAAAAAGTTTAATATTAGCAAATAAACAGGAAATTGAGGGTAATAACGACCTTTCAGACTTGATTAAAAGCAATGGGGAACCTGATGACAAAAATTTACCGAAACACTTACCTTGGTTGTTATCAAAGTTAATTGATGTACGATTTTTTGGTGCTACAATGCCCTTAAAGGCAGAAGAAGGAAAAGGAGCATCAATCACATTCACAGGGCCTGTCCAATTTAACTGGGGATATTCTCTAAACAAAGTAACTGGTCCACTAGACTCGAGTACAATCACATCAACTTTTGCAGGTGCAAAAGAAGAATATGGGTCAATGGGAAAAGAATACCGTTTAGCTTACTCTCTCATTGCCTTTCATGGGATAATCAGTGCAACTAGGGCAAAATATACACATTTGACAGAAAATGATGTTGATCTACTTGATGATGCAGTAATCAATGCGATTCCTTTAGAGGCAACTTCCAGGAGTAAAATAGGGCAATATCCGTTATTGTATATTCGGGTAGAGTATTCATCTCCTGAATTTTTCATTGGAGATTTTCGACAGTACGTAACGATAACAGACCCTTCAGCGAATGAAATACCATTTGATAAAACTATAAAATTACGTTCACCTAAAGATTACCAATTGGATTTAAGTAAACTCTCTAAGAAGTTGAATGATAACAAAAATAATCTCTTAAAAGTATATTTCTGGAAAAATTCAGAACTATCAATCAACAACTGGGATATTTCATATGAAGAGTTTTAATGGCTAATAACAGAATACAAAGTATTCTCCAATAAATCCCTATATGACAATACCTGAAAATAGAGGTAAAGGTAAGGAAAAGGTCAAAATGACAATTACAAACCTCCAACCTGATAAAGTGTTGATTTTTGATATTCAGGGACCGATGGCTCACTTTCGAAAATACTATACTAGTTCAGGAGCTTCTTTGAGTTATTTATTTCCACCAAAGACAGTTATTGTTGGAATAATTGCTGGTCTGTTAGGAATCCCCAGTGAACGATTCACCTCAGATACGGAAAATATGTATTATGACAGGTTTACAAGTAAAAATTCTCTTGTTGCTATCTCAATAAGATCAAAAATTAGACAACTTATGCAAAAAGTGAATTATGTTAGTACTAAAAGTCTAGGGAAAATTGATGGAAGTGCTGGCCAACCCACTCAAATTCCTTTAGAAATACTTCGTCCAGAAAATGACAAAATGTTGCTTTATCGGATTTATTTCTTTCATCTGGATAAGATAATCTATCAGGAGTTAAGAAAACGACTGAAGACTCAAAATTTCGCTTTCCCACCATATTTTGGCCTCAGTGAATTTTTAGCAACAATCAAATATATTGCTGAGGGTATCATTTCAGTAAATCCAAGTCAAAACGTCAATTTGAATTGTGTTGCAAAATTATCTGATGTAATCTTAGATTTTAACGGTACTAATCTTCAATATTTCACAGAAAAAATGCCAACAGGATTTAAGAAAGATAGAATACCAGAGAGTCCTGATGAATATGTGCTTGAGAAGAAAGGCCAAGTGATGAAAGTTAAAATCAATAAAGGAGCTACTTGCTATTCAGTAAAATATGAAGATAATAATGATCGAAAAACCGAAAATATCATATTTTTATGAGGAAGAGAGATTAAATGGATTTTTTTTCACATTTAGATCCTGAAAGAATTTTAATTAAAGATCATCTTATATCAGTTGGCACTCGTTGCAGGAAAGTTATTTCCACCAAAAAATTTGACGAGATAAGAAAAGATGTTTTAGAAGCTGCAGCTTATCTGATTGGCATATCTCACGATTTTGGGAAATATTCTATTTTTTTCCAAAAAAGATTAATTGGAACAATAACTAATAAGGATCAACGGGCTCATCATAGTTTACTTTCAGCGCTCTTTGGTTTTGAAGTAGTGAAGTATTACTTAACTACACATAATTTGAATGACGAAGAACCCTACAAATATTTGCCACTTCTATCTTTCTTCATAATTAAACATCATCATGGCAACATGAGAGATATTGAGATTGATCTCAATAGCGATATTTTATTTAGAAGTGGTTTCTCTTGTATAAGTGAACAGCTAAAAGATATTTGGAAAAATATTTTACAGATAACCAACGAATATGATAACCTTCTTAACGATTATAAAATTCCCTCTTCACACATATTTTCTAGTCTTAGTAAATTCAAGACTTCTGTCAATACACCAGTGAATATAGAATCATTAATTAAAGAATTGGATAGATCTTTGTACTTTTTCAAAAAATCTTCAAGTAATATTATATATTTTTTGATTGTGCAGTTACTCTATTCTGTTTTAATAGATTCTGACAAAAAGCATGCCGGCCATGTTCCAGAAGCCGGTCGCCAACACCTACCTGAAAAGCTAGTAGAGGATTATTTGCGAGTAAAGAGAGTACCGGCAAACAATATTAATAATATAAGGAATGATATACGAAAAACGGTTCTGAAAAACATTACTACTCCCAAAAACATTGATCAAAGAATTTTTACCTTAACAGCTCCAACAGGAACCGGTAAAACATTAACTTCTCTTTCAGCTGCTTTAACGTTACGAAAAAATCTAAAAAAGGAACTAGGTTTTCAACCTCGTATTATTTATTCATTACCGTTCACAAGTATTATTGATCAGACTTTTGATGTTTTTGAGAGTGTATTAGAACAACTCGAGGAATACCCTGAAAAAAGGAGTCAGTATCTTCTTAAACACCATTATCTCGCTGCCATCTATTACCAAATGAACAACGACGAGCAAGAAGTTAATGTAGCTGATAGTTTAGCATTGATTGAGTCATGGGAATCAGAAATTATTATCACAACTTTTATTCAACTCTTTTATACACTGATTGGATATAGGAATCGGAGTCTTAAGAAATTTCATAATATTGTCAATTCGATAATTATCCTAGATGAGGTTCAGAATATTCCAATTGAATACTGGAACCTAGTAAATCTGATTTTAAATGCAATTGGTAAGTATTTTCACTGTCGAATTATCCTAATGACTGCCACTAGACCTTTGATATTAAAAGAAAATCAATGCTTAGAACTAGTCGATAATTACCAAAATTATTTTCAGCAGGACGAATTAAATCGAGTATTGCTAAATTTTGATCTGAAACAGAAGGAAATAACAACCTTCTGTAACGAATTACAAAATTTTCCTCATGCATCCTATCTTTTTGTCTTTAACACAATAGATTCATCTCTCCAATTCTATAATAAAATAAAAAAAAAAATTGAAAACGAAGTGATTAACGCAAAAATCATCTATTTATCCACAAACATAATTCCTAAACATCGAAAAGATCGCATTTCCCAAATTAAAAGAATTACTAAAGATATTAGTATGAATAAGGGAAGTTATCAAAAGATTATTATCATTTCCACCCAACTAATTGAAGCAGGAGTTGACATAGATTGTGATTGTGTGTATCGTGACATTGGACCATTAGACTCGATTATTCAAGTTGCAGGCAGATGTAATAGAGAGAAAAGGCTGGATACGGGAGAAGTTCATCTAGTGAATCTAATCAGAGAGAATGGAAAAGATTTCACAACTATTTACAGTCCAGTGTTAATACATATTGTCAGAGAGATATTAACAAGATGGAAGACACCTATTACGGAAAAAGATTTTTTGGATATAATTCAGGAATACTTTGAAAAAGCTAAAGCGAAGTCTTTCGAGGCTAGAAAGATAATTAATGCCATCTATGAATTAAATTATGATGATCGAAGATATCAAAGTGTACTTAAGAAGAAAACACCTATCTCATCGTTTAAATTGATAAAAGAGGATTATTATAGGAGCGATCTCTTTATCGAAATCGACGATGACGCGAAATCAGTCTGGGAAGAGTATGAAAGAATCTCTAAAGAAAGAGATTTATTCAAACGGAAAGAACGCTTTTTAAAAATCAAAACGACTTTTTATGATTATGTAATATCAATTCCTAAGAAATACATTATTGGTATTACTCCAGATGATAGAGGATTAGTCTACGGCAAAATTTCTCTAAATATACTTAGTAATTATTATGATTATGAAACTGGATTTAAAAGAGAGGATACATTGGGTGGAGGAACCATGTTTTTCTGAAGGGAGTTATCATGACAGAATCCAAAGTAATGAAACTGCGAATATTAGTGCTTCGTTTAAAGCTGTTGAAAACTGTGAATACTGATGCATCCAAATTAAGAGGCTTTTTCGCAACCGAGTATAACGAAAAAATACTATTTCACCAGCATAGGGCAGGTTCATTTATTTACAAATATCCTCTGGTACAGTACAAAATAATAAACCAAATTCCAATGATTGTTGCCTTACAGGAAGGGATCAATGATGTTACTTCCCTGTTTGGAGAACTAAAAGCAATTCGTCTTGGTAATAAAAAGTACGAGATTGTAGAAAAATCACTCGAGGTTAAAAATTGTGTCATCCACGGCACAGATCACGACTCTTTTGTGGCGTATGAGTTTATTACATCCTGGTTTGCTTTGAATCAGCGAAATTTTAAGACCTATATAAAATTAAAAGCTAAATATAGACAAGATGAATTTTTATCTCGAATTCTGATCGGAAATATTCTCTCTCTCTCTAAATCACTTGGTTTCCGAGTCAAAACAAAGCTACGATGTGTACTAAACGTATCTCCATCGAAGTCTCTTTTAAAAGGAGATAAAAAGTTATTAACTTTCAAAGGGGTCTTCGAAGTAAACTTTATTCTACCAAACTTCATTGGTTTAGGGAAATCAGTTTCACGAGGATTTGGAACAATTAAACAGGTGTCTTTAGAATATGCAGCTCGTTATAAATCACCGAGGAGTATTTATCGGTAAGAAGGGTGATTGTTTTCATATTAAGAAACAAGATCAAAAACAAGAAATCCCAGCGTGTTCAGTGGATTCAATTTTATTAGCTGAATCTGCAACAATCTCTACAGATGCTATCAATCTTGCTTTTGAACATAACATTGAAATTATTCTTATAAATACTTTCGGGGATCCAGTAGGGCGTTTCTGGCATGCTAAATTCGGAAGTACGGCTGCAATAAGAAGAAGACAACTTTTAGCTTATAATCATCCTCTAGGATTGCAAATTGTGAAAAATTCTATTAGTGAAAAATTAACAAACCAACGCAATTTTCTACACGACTTAAAAAAGTCTCGTCCTGCAAAAGATTTCATTAAGGAAACTATAGATGTCCTTAATCGCTCTTTGTTAAAGATTAAGAAACTGAATGGAATAGTAGATTCTCAACGCCAACGAATATTGGGAGAGGAGGGGTACTCTTCAAGGTGTTATTTCGAAACTTTGGGAAAACTAGTACCTTCACGATATAAATTTACAGGTAGAACACGACGACCAGCAACAGATCCTTTCAATTGCTATTTAAACTATGCTTATGGTATATTATATTCACGTGTTACCAGCAGTATCGTGTTAGCAGGTATGGATCCTTATTTAGGGTTTTTACACACTGACCATTACAATAAACCATCACTGGTATATGACTTAATTGAACCTTTTCGTATTATTGCTGATAGGTGTGTATTTTATCTATTTTCACGAAGACAAGTCAAGACTTGCCATTTTGATAAAATTGAAAATGGGATATTTTTGGGTGAGGAAGGCCGCAAGATATTAATTTCATCTTTCAATGAGGAAATGGAAAAAATGGTGAGAATCAAGAAAAGAAAAGTACAGAAGAAGCGTACGATTATGAATTATTGTCATAGAATAGCAAATACATTGCTTAATGAACCAGAGTTGATGTCATGATCGTCTGGGTTATTTATGATATCTCTGAAAACAGAACACGTAAGAATGTATCAAAAATTTGTAAAAATTTTGGTTTATATCGTGTCCAAAAGAGTACATTCTGTGGAGAATTGAACACAAACAGAGTTGATGAACTAGAAATGTCAGTGGAATCAGAGATAGATGTAAATACTGATTCTGTATTTATCTTTCCTGTTTGCGAAAGTGATTTTCATAAGACTCGTCTCCTAGGAGAGGGGTTTGATAGAGAGCTTATTGCAAAAACCAAAACAACACATTTCATATGAGGTAGTTTATGCGCCAATACGATGGATGGATCACTGCGTCCGATTTACTTGAGTATTTGTTCTGTCCTCCTTTCATTTACTTCATGTATTGCCTCGAGATTGCTCAAAGAGAAGAAAAACGCTATAAAGTTCTCAAAGGCAGAGAAATACATCTAATTCGTGAAAGAATAAATAAATCTTATTTACGGAAGAAATTAGGAGTTATAGGGAAATTATCTGAAAATTATCTGCAATCACATTTATATAAAATAGATGGAAAGGTTGATGAAATCTTATTCTTGGAGAATGGCTCTGCTGCGCCACTTGATTACAAGTTTGCTGAATATAAGGGAGTTGTTTTTCCAACTTATCTTCAACAAAGCGCTTTTTATGGATTAATGATTCGAGAAATATACAATGTTGAAGTCTCTTGTGGTTTTATCTGTTACACACGTTCAAAAAACAGGATAATCACTGTGGAGCTCGACAACAGAGTATTCGATAAGACTATTAGAAGCTGTAATGAAATTCATGAGATAATCAGTCAAGGTAAGTTTCCGAAGAATATAAAAAGGAGCAATAAATGTGTTGATTGTACATATCGTAATATTTGTCCACAATATGGAGAGTGAATTTAAAAGCAAGAGAATAAATTCGATTAATGAAAATTCATGTAATAAAAGAAAGGAAAATATTCAAGTAGAAGGAAAACAGGTAAAAAATCGAACCTGTTTGAATGGGGGATCCAATAAAACAAGGATTGAAACTCTTTTTGAGCTCTCTTCCACATCATGGCATTCCATTGTTTGAATGGGGGATCCAATAAAACAAGGATTGAAACTGA
>JAUUVJ010000232.1 GCA_030589605.1 Candidatus Hodarchaeota archaeon
TTAATGAAATAATCAAGTTGCGGAACCGAAATGGAACCCTGTTTATTCTTTTTATCACGATTCCAATTCTTATACAAACTTTCAGATATTGCTTTGATACCTTCATACCGTTTAATGTCATATTTGTTATTAGAGTTATCTAAGCCTTCCTTAGCAATGTAGTAAAGGGAATTTGCCCAGCGTTTCAACTGCGTTGTCCTTAGAAAGATAAACTCTTTAGTTTCTTCAGTCAAAGTAACCCTATCCTAAACCCGATAGAAGGATACAAAAATTTTTTGATAACCTGAAAAATGATGACTAAGATTATTATGATGAAAAAGGGATTTTTCTTATAAACACCTGATGTAGATATCCAAAACCTTTCAAATGTTAAAATCTCTCCGAAGAGTAAGTGAACTCTGAATGCTTTTCTCGGAATAATCTCAAAGAAGTCGAAAATTCTTGATAATGATTCATTCAAATCGGTTAAAAAAATGGTCAAGGCCCCTCCTCTTAATCTTACTAGTTCTCATTACTCTTTTAAGTGGGTGTAGTCAACCATCACCCACTTTTAATCCCGGACTAGCTATTTTTTTCAATCCATTGACAAACGAGAATAATACGATCCTTGGAGTAAATCTTAACAAATCTGGGTTAAATTTTCATCATCTAGATCATATTGAATTGACTGTGGGATTAAAGGATTTGGAGGGTAATCCGGGGGTGAACTATTCTCTCTCCTTAGGTGTAGTTTACTTAGAATTTGGGGGAAGCAGTAAGACAACCATAAACCTATCAAAGATATTGAACATCCGTTTAATCACCAATGCATCTGGTATAGCAAGATCATCGTTTACTTACAATCAATTTACTTGGCCTAAAAGTTCATATACGACTGCAGGTTATTTTAATATATCTTGTTCTAAGCTAGATAACATTACGGCCATTTCAGACACTTTTAACTTTAGATACTACCACTCCGAGCTTGCACGAAATTCCACTACCCAGGGAGGATTAGAAGCAATACAATCTATTGAAATGATGAATCTACTCGAAGAAGCACTTAATTTAGCAGGTGAAAATAACTCATACGAAGAAATAGTTTTTAGTAGGCCAGATTTACTCTATCTGATCATTAATGCATCCGTTATTAATGAGTTTATATCTCAAATGAGCGCTCCTAGAATAGATTTCATCTATAAGGCCTGGGCATTTGAACTAGAAGAAAACAACCTTTCTTATTCTGGTCTAAATTCTATTTGGGAAGATTTTATGAGTTTCACGTTACCTGAATCTCTTCCAACAGAAAAATGGTATTCTTCGGGACTTATTTCGCAGTTGAATCCCACAGAAGGCTGGTTAGTTCTCCAATTTCTTTCATACTATAGTTTTGCAGGCCCACTCGTCACATCTTGGTGGGATATTTATCAGTTTGCAATTGTTACAACAGATTTTCAGCTTCTTTGGTTGACCTCATATTTGTACCACGCGTATACCTAATAAATTGGTAAGGAAAATTCTGAGGAATACCTACCATACAATTTTTTCTTAAACAAGGATGGATCCAACACAATTTCAGAAGAAATATAACAGAATATCATCAGAACTCCTCTAATTCAGCTAAATCATCCTGAGCTTCTATTAAAGAATTCGCTTTATCAAAATCCTCCTACCCCGACTCCTAATATTATATTCTAATTTTTAATTCCCTAAAAATGGTTTGTATTTGCATGTATTTCATTTACATGTAGCTTTTGACACAGAAGCTGATAACGAAGGATATACAATCATTAACACTGCCGTTAATTATGAGGCAAAACGTATAGTGAAAAAGAGGTTCATTGGTAATATATTCTCTTAGATTTCCATTTAATTAGCAAGAAACAAAAGATTATCCCTATGAATACCTGAAAAAAAGTGAATCCCGGAATACCGGAATTATAATCATCGCTAATTTGTGTGGTATCTGTTACTTGAATAATAGGACTCCATTTTTTAGTCTCATTATTATAGGAAACAGTAAAAATTTCATGCAACATTGGTGAATTTGATTCATTGATTCCTTCATCCCAAAATACACGCCAACTATCTTCATCTCGTAATAAATCTATATTAAAAGGTTCTTCTGAATAGGGACTGGGACTTTTGTAATCGTGCATTAGAAAAGCAAGTTGCGTCCATTTCTTTATCAGATAGTCATACTCCCAGAGTTCAACAGAATGGTTTGAAATTACGGCTGTTTCAATCACAAAATCCCCTTTTAAATCCATGTCAAGCCTATATTTATTTTTGTTCCAATTGGGAAGACTCACTTTTTCAATACTTAAATTCTCTGTTGTTAAATCGACCATCCCCCAAATTTCTGGCCAGTCTACATGGCTTCTATTGATCCCACGACACAATAAGTAACGATCTGTAATTATTGATTTATCCCAGCAGCTTGATAATGTTTCTGTGAACCCAGTAGTCTGCCATTCAGACCAAGTACCGTTAGAGTAAACAATTCTTGCATTAAAGTTTGAAGAATATAAGAAAGACCTGTTTCCCATGGGAATGAAATATAATTGCTGTAATGAGTGATATCCTTTATTCAATCCAGGTAAGGAGTGGGAATCTATTGTCCCATCTCCACTTACAATGCTTGTGATGTACAGTTCTTCAGATTCATGCGTAAAATCACTACTATGATAAAACCTAAAACTCCATACAATTAAGTAAGAACCGTTTTCAACAATTTGAAATGAATGGATCCAGAAAGAAAATTCTTTACTTTCATCGGCTGATAAACCCAAGAAATCGATTATCTGGGATTTCCCAAAGATCTGGGTCTCATCAAACCACTTTTTAGATTGCTCATCAAACTCTCTATAACAGGGACCTCTTTTCTCAATCCCCTCATTGTAATAATAGACAATAAAACCTATTTTTGTTATGGTGACATTAAAAATGGTAGAGACTCCGATAAACACCTTTTGAGGTAGAGACCATTGCCCATTTTCTAGCTCATAAGTATGATAATATTCTCTCCCAATAGCATCGTAATCCGTCACTTCATGAAGGAATAGTAGATGATTCAGACCCGACCTAGAACTAATAGCCATAGGACTGAAAGAGGATTGAGATTTTGATTTTAAGCTAAATAAATTAAATTTTTTATATTCTAAGTCTTCAGTTATTATGGAATTTCCTTGGAAGAAAGGTAGAGTAACTACAATAAGAATTAATGGGGTTAATAAAATCATTCTTGTCTTTGAATAAATGCTTTTGCTCAATTAATTTTTTCCACCTAGATCTTAATATCCTCTAAATATTAAATCTTCAATCACTTGGGGTATGGATCAATTTAGAGTTACTTAAAGAATCAAATTCTAAATTATTCTTTTTTTCTGTTTCTTCTAAGCTTTTATAAGCTTTAGTAAATTTATTTTGTAAATCAGTGCTTTTTGATGATAATACCTGTCGATTAAAGACTCGATCTACCTCAATTCCAGCAATAAAACGATATAAGTCATCTAATGCGTTATAAAGTGAATCTTCAAACAAATCTATTCTTCCCGACCATATTAATTGTCGCCATACATCATCTCTAGGCTGTATTTTTTCTAAATAATGGCAATTATACTTATTTTCCTCAATCTCATATTTTAAGCTAATTATTGCTCGAATTTTAGCTTTTAGTTCAATTAAACGTTCTTGTTTCTTGCGTTGCTTTTCCTTTCTTCGTTCTCTTAGTAAATCCCAAATTACTGCTAATGAAAAACCAAAAGCTGTTAATATTATTGATAATATCACATCTTCAAAATTCATTTGTATCTCACTTCTGTTCCTATAATGTAAATACTTTGTTGTAATAATTAAGCAGGAAATGCTTCAAAAAAATATTCACTTTTTAAAAATGCTTTTCTTAACTTTTCTAAACTTCTTTTAACAAAAAGAAATATTTCTTACAGATTCTCTAATGAATCAATCCTCGTTCTCTTAATAAGGAATCCAAATAATTCTTATTATTTGTTATTATTAGTTTTCAAATCGTGAAAACCCTTTTTTGAATAATAATTCCAATATTTTTTTAAAAAAAATACATTGTATGGCAAAATATAGCGCTTATCTAGATTTTAAGGGAATTAAATGTTATTAAGGGATAGAATTGAAGAAAGATACTTCTATTGTGATATTTAGCTTAGTATTGATATTTTCAGGTTATTTAAGTAGTTCGTCCTCATTCTTCCAAACCAGTGAGAAAAAGGAAAATTTTCCAAATTCTAATACTTTTTACTCAGTTAATACGAATTCCAAAACATCTTGGAGTGATCCTACCCTAATATCAAGCAAAATTGGAAATATATCCAAACATAATGATCTTCCTGAAACCCCAATTTTATCTCCAATTTCTCCTAATCCTAGCACCTCTGCAAAGGTCAATCTTGATTGGAATGATGCAGGTGGAGCAATTGATTACGATGTTTTTCGATCTAATACATTAATTATATCGATTAGTGGTATGATTCCTTTAACACGAGTATCTACCTCTTCTTTTCAAGATACTGTCAATACTAGTGGAATATATTATTATGTAATCGTTGCAACAAACTTAGAAGGTAATAGCTCACTTTCGAATTGTGAGAATGTTAGTATTACTATAACTACACTACTTATTCCCCAAGGAATGCTTAATATTATTCTTACTGGAGTTATTGGTGTTTTATTCCTGGGATTACTAGTATTATTTCAAAGGAAAAATTAGATCTTAAAAGATTGAAGAAAAATTTTTTTTTATTCTTATTTCTCGTTTTGCTTAAGAATTACATAAATTTAGAGTGGAAAACAGTGTTTTGCTTTCCATGTGAAGTCTCACTTTAAATTTTAATGCATTAATACCATAAGTTATCTTTTTCAATAATTGAATTGGAGAGTTTTTACTTCTACCGCATGAAAGCACCTTTTAGAAGTGAATAGAAAAGGAAAGGAAATTTCTGCATCCTTTTCCAATATCCTCCATCAACAAACATTGGTTATTACTATATACGAGTAAGAATCTCCAGAAGCAGAGTAGTGTAAATTAAAAGGATATACAGATGTCATTTATCTTCTACCAATCCTATAAGTAATTAACTTTCATTTTAGTTATCAATCATTCCTCAGAATCTTTCTCAAGACAGCATTATAATCCAACTTTTGCTATTACCTTCTTTAGACTAGTTGCGGATTTTTTTTAGTGACTTCCGTTCATCTTGGTCAAGCTCTAACCTATGGTGTGTAGGTGACTAGTGCTTCTAGTGTCTTATCTATGAATGATTCCTACCTTTATCACAAAGGAAACAGGATAAAAATTGTTAAAAATACAAATATCAAGAGAAGAAAAATTTTTACAGCATTCTTTGGAGTAGGATCTGCTTTAAGCCTCTAAAACCCACTTTAAATTTTAAATCAGTAAATCAATAAGAATTTTTAAATCTCTCACTCTTGGATCAAAACATGAAATACGTTTACACACAAGGTTAATTCAATGAAAACAAAAAAACTCTGTAAGGATTGCGGGTGCACTGAATCCTTCACTCTAAAAACTGGTAAACAAAAGCGTATAAAAGATATCACTGGAAAAGAACAGCTGATTTGTTGGATGGGCCCGTCATGTGGGGTATGTTTGTGTGATGTTCCATAAAAAAACAATAAATTACAATAAAATCAATTTATAGGAGATAAAAAAAATGATAAAACAAATACTTACAATCCTTGATGAGGGAGATCATATGACTGATGGATTAGGAATGATGGGAGGTTTTGGAGGAGGATGGTGGATGTGGATAATGATACTTGGGGGTATGTTAATAATTCCGTTCTTAGCTATCTGGATCTATCAAGATGCACAACGATTTGGTGAGAATGCTGCATTATGGGCACTCGTCGTTTTCTTTACGATGGGACTTGGAATTATTTTGTATGTCCTTGTACGTAATCCCAATCGTTCTAATCTATCAGTGAATCCTCAGCCAACTCCACCACGCTCCTCACAAACTATTTCGAGTAAAACGATAACATTTTCCCCCCCAACGCAAAATATTCCAAAAAATGAATGGGGAAATAAAGGAGGATTCTGTGAAAACTGTGGAGCTCAATTGGGAGGAAATGATAGCTATTGTCCTAAGTGTGGAACACCTGTAGGGAGTACTTAGATCTAAAGTACCCCCTCTACGGTATTTCAAGATTCAAAAAGGAATAAAATTACGATGATTATAATGGACCCTTCCACAGAACAAATTAAAGTTGTTGATCTAAAGCTCTTGGGCCTAACTTCATCTCCAGAGGCTTAACCAATCGAAAATAAGCTTTTGAAGATCAATGGGGTTCAAAAAGTATCAGTAAATCTCATGGAGTCAAAAGCAAGAGTAGAATACGATCCTAACAAAATAGTCATTGAAACATTAATAGAATCAGTAGAAGATATTGGTTTTGGAGCTTTAAATTGTGTCAAATCTCGTACTAATATCCAAGAATTTAGTTTTCGAGTTATAGGAATCTGTGGAAAATGCCTTGAAAGCTTTGTAGATATCATGATGAGAAAAAATAGAAAATGTGAAATTCTTTGATTCATTAGTTTATAACAATACATGAGTATTTTACATGGTATTAGGGCTTTAACCGTTGGTTAATTGACATGATCAAA
>JAUUVJ010000104.1 GCA_030589605.1 Candidatus Hodarchaeota archaeon
CCTGCTATACCTCGGAAATCGGTTATCCATCGGTTAAGATCATCGAATGATTCACGCCTTGTAACATCATAAACAGCAATACACCCTGCAGCGCCCTGAAAGTAGGTATTTCGTAGTTTTCCAAACTGTTCTTGACCTGCAGTGTCCATCAGCACAATTCGAACTTTGAAATTGTTTTGCTTGTAATCAATATTCAACCTTTTGACCGTGATGTCAACTCCAAGAGTCGGTAAATAATCGGAAGAAAATTGATTTTCAGCGTACCGTCTTATTAGAGAAGTTTTTCCGACACGATAAGAACCTACAGAATTAAATTTCATTACTAATTCATCGCGTATAGTATTCTTCCCATCATTCGATGTAATAACTATTTTAAGTCATAAGGACACAATGAACAATCTATATGATCTTATATCTGATATCTGTCTGAAGATGTATTTATATTTTATAACTTTCATGGAGGGGATACTGTCTATTGAATAAAGTAAGACGGAAAATTGCCTTTTCAATTATTAAATTTCCTTAATGGTTCATGATATTTTATTCTATAAAGATGAATTGTTTCACAGGTGGGACATGAAATTCACACCCATCTTTTGTGACAACAATATTCTCTTCTAATGACACTACTCCATAGTTCTTAGTTTTAACATGTAATTCTAGTGTAAATACATTACCTTCTTCAATTAATCCCTTAGGAGTATCACCATATCTTTCCCATAATGGACCTAGCAGAACCCCTCCGTCATGAGCATGAGTACCCACTTGGTGACCTAATGCATGAGCGAATTCATCGTAACCTCTTGAAATAACATGATCCCTCGCAATTTTATCTGCAGAATAACCTGTCAATCCAGGTTTAATAAATTCTGATGCTTTTATAATTGCATCCCTAACAGTTTCAAAAGCATGAATTAATTCCTCTGGTAATTCCTCTTGTTTTCCAAAAAACCACATTCTTTGAAGATCTGAACAATAACCCTCTAGTTTCACTCCAAAATCATTGTGTAGAGTATGTCCTTTTTTAGTGAAACTTGTTTCTAGTGGTCCAACATGGCCCACTTCTTTGTCTGGCCCTGCATCTATTGAGGGACAAGAATCTCTTTGCCATGCCTCAATAACTCCATATTTCTCCATTTCATCGTAATAAAGTTGTTGGATTTCAGTTTCGGACATATCAATCTTTAATTTACTAGAAACACTATTATTGATCTTTTCTGTTATTTTGCAAGCATTCGTTATTAAATCCACTTCAGTTGTTGTTTTTCTACCTCTGATGGCCCTGATTAATGTAGCAGCAGAGATAAATCGATCTGAATATTCAGGTAGAATTTTAGATATCTTAAGGAACATACCATGAGATAAACCATCAGCAACAACATCATCCTCGGAAAAATTGAGAGCAATGTTTTTTGGATTATATTTCTTGATGGTTTGCCTTAGTGGGTCTGTTATTCCTTCTTTATATGAAATAACAACATCCCAAATTTCTTTTCGCTTTTCTGCAGGTTCATCAAAGTTACCAACCAAACAGACCATTTTAAACTGATTATTCACATTGAAAAATAAAAAAGCTGATTCCCATACAATATCTCCTCCAACAACGTGATCCATCACAGGATCTGGGTTTGCAGCTGTCTCTCGTGCAAAAACTAACCAGCACTCGATATCATTTTCAGTCATAATTTGGGGTAGTTGATCATGTTTCTCTTTTACGATTTGTAACTGCTTTTTTCTTGTAATTTTTGCTTGACTCATTCAATGTTCCTCATATCAACTTTGTTTAATTATTTTATTTCTTTTTTAAATTGGAGTTTGAATTATTTTTCTTCGTGAAAACAATCTAGCTACATCAACACCCTCTCTTTCCAATAATAGTCTTTTTACTTCTGAGGATTCAGGGGAGCTACCATATCGGCCGAGGCTATTTGCTCTAGTAACACGGTGACACGGAAAAATTAAAGGAAAACGATTTTTTGCCATGCAAGTACCAACAAACCTAGCAGCTCGAGGAAACCCTGCTTTTTCAGCTAATTTACCGTATGAAAGGACTTCGCCATAAGGAATCATACTGGACGTTTTTAATACATGAACTTGCTTTGGGGAATATCCAGAGAAATCTAATGGTAAATTTTGATCTATATAATTATTTACGCCCTTCCACCTCCTCCATATCAATTTTGAAAATAAATTTCGCAATTCATCTGTTTTTGGGTCATGAGAAGATTCAGTAATCTCTGCTTCTATGCCATAATCGTTGATACTTCTTTGCAAATTCTCAAGTGATGAATGAGGTATTGTGCATGCGTACAATCCTGCGTTAGAAAAACAAAGGCCTAGATAATGATTGTTGATCTTATTTATTGTCCAATCTAACTGGCTCATAACATATGAAAAAAATAGAACATATATCAAATATTTTTCGTTTAAGGCCAATTTTTCAGAGTGAATTAGGAACTATCCAGTAAGAGAATGATGATTCTCATAATGCAAAATCATACTTACTTTAGATTATTGAGAATAAAAAAGGGGTAAGAGAGTATTCTTTTTATGGATTTTTTTTCAAATTACTTATAATCTCGTCGTAATTGAGTATACATCGGCACATACAAAATTGGAACCCAATCTTTAGGAGCAGGTCGCCAACGACCAATAACCGCTTTTACTTCTTCTCCTTCGTTGAAATTACAAATTCTGGGGTTATAATTGAATCCTCGAATCATTTTTTGATCAAACATTGCCCAGTAAGGACTTTCAGGATGAGAACCTTTAATTTTCTTTCCTGGACTATAGAAGTGAACACTTTTAATTTTGGCTCTCTTTGCTACTTTCAATTTTTTAAGTTTGGTTCCACAAATCCGTTTAGCATCACTTTGATCCCTTTGAATACCTCGTAAGCAATGATCTACAAGTTTGTCGAATTTCTTTGGAGTAATAAACTTTGGGAAGTTAACTTTTGTCCAACTATCACCGAAGTATACAGCACCACAATCAGGACATCCCTCAACCTCATAAAACTCTTTTGATGTAGGTTCTATTTCCAATAACGCGATATGTCTTGCAGCTTGGTCTGGATTATCACGAAACTTGAAATAATCCTCAACTGAGATTTTCTGTTTATAATCAATCTGTTCTTGGACAGTTGGTACTCCATTATTAGCAATTTCAGATCCATCAGCTAGAAGTTTTATACTAATGACATCAGATCCTGCTCCTGAGCCATACAAGACCGTCATAATCTCATCACCAGATTTTGCAGTCTCCATAGCATTACATAAAGCAGTTGGTACAGTTGCAGAATAACCATTAGCGATATCAGGGGCTAAATTGGAAACTTTTACAAGAGGTTTAATTCCAAGCATTTTTCCGTTTCCATCAAATTCTTTCTCTGCTAATTTAACACCAAAATGGTTACTAATATCAAGCAAGGCTTCATTTGGAAAGCTTCCGTTGGGAGAATGAATTACCCATGTTTTAGTTGAAAGACATTCAGGAGTGAGGTCTTCATATCTTTCTAAATGCTTTTTTAATGTAGAAAGGATCATTCCTCGGAAAGCTAATGATGTACCTTGACCCTCATGTTCAGGGAATGCTTGACCCTCTTTTCGAATAAAATCTGAAAAATCATAATTGATAGATGTTCTACCCTTTATTGCTGCAATCCCTTTTTCTTTTCCAAGAATAATTGTAGTTGAGTAAAAAGAAGCTGAAAACTCGAGATCGTCTCCAGGAGCACCTTGACTTGCGTCTGTTGCAGTTACTGCAACATAACGACATCTGTCAGAATCAATTAACGCAGCTCCAATATCAAGAAATTCACCGAAAGGTTTGCATGCGAATTCTCCACGAACACCAAATTTAAGGTCTGTTAAACCAGCTTTTCCAGCGATAGCTGTACTCGATTTAACCGCATAAGGATAGGATTCGGAAACAACAAATAATGCATCAATTTGATGAGCATCAATACCTGCTCGTCGAATTGCATAATTTAAAGACCGAATTCCGGCAGTCAATGAATCTTCATTTGGTCCTGGTACAACCTTTTCCCGAAGCATTAACCGTTGGTTATAAACCCATCTAACCGAACTTAATGTTTTACCCCTAAACCTATTGACTGTTTGTTTTAAAGCTCTCAGTGCTGCTTTATAATTCACCTGAGACATGTTATGATAACTAGTTACAAGTTCTTCCACTTCTAGTCTGTTTTGTGGGATAAATGAAGCGATAGATTTAATATCCGCCATAATTTTCAACTTTATCTTTTTTATTTAGATATTTGAAGGTATGAAATTCGTTCCGTACTGAATCCAAACAAAAGGAAACCTTTCGTCTTTTCTAAATAAAGGTTGCTAGTAAGCCCTTCAACCCATATGGCTCATAGGGGTAATTTTTTATTTCACCCATATGCTGGACAGGGGTGAAAGCTAGAAACGAAAGAAAAAGATGATAGAAAAATCTTTCGTCATTGTTCCTCAAACAACTTATTTAAAAATATTCAATCTTGATATAGGCAGAGGAAATAAGTCTTTCAACTTTTTCATGCAGATCAACGAAAAAATGTTAATGGACACAATTATTTTAACAGTTAAATGAGATTTTCTAACGTTGTTAAACCTTTTCTCGAGTTCAAAAACTCATTTATTTTTTTCTTTGAATGAAATCAAATAATCTAGAAGGCAGATAATCAATAGAAAAAGATATCATCTGTATATGAATTGTATTATGAAAAGGATGTGTTGTTTTTATAATGAGAGTAATTTAAGAAATCCTTAAGGGGTTTCTTGTCTCTTTAAATTTTGATGTAACCTTGTTCTATTCCTGATTCTTGTTTTTACGCTATTATTACTAAAAATGGTTAATTTCATCTTTAGATTAGAGTTTTATCACGAGTGATTTTTGCTAGATAAAGATGCAGTAAAGAAATCGAATCATTCCGCTAATTGTTTTATGAACTAGTTGGTATCTGATGAGTATAGGTCGAAAATGCAAATATTTCAACAAAAATTGGTAAACTTATTTACGAAACTGTTTTTTTCTTCTAGATACAGATTTTAATATAAATAGATCCAATTTCATATATTCAACAAATCTTAATATATAAAACGCCATCGTTTTCGATTCAAGGTTAGGTTGATTAGTAATATTTTTACCTTTTTTACTCCACTTAAGATGATTATGATATCTTAAAAGCGATTTATAGAGTAGGATATTTAGATCCACCATAGTTATTTAAATAAGGATAAGTTAAGTTTTGATATAGATAAGTAATATCATATTGAAGGACAATACTCATGCAATCTAATACATCTAATATTCAAATTTTTGGCCCTCAACTTCCTGATGCATTGAAACGTCTCGAAAAGCTCTCTCAAGAGATTTCAAACGCACTACCTATTTCAAGCGGAGAAAATATTTTTGGAAAATACGATTTTGCGTTCTATTGGAACGGAGAACCTAAACCTGACAAAATATTTCAGCTTGTAGAGAGAATTGACGATACATTAACTGGATTACCAACGAAATACTCAATTACAACTGAAGGGTATAAAACAAGAAGAATAACAGCTGAAATTGAAAGAAGAGCTGAAAACACAATTTTCTCTTTCATCCGTATTCTTGGTCCAAGCATTTCAAAAGCACTTCGAGTAATTGAGCAGGTCGTCGATCAAATTGAAACAACAAATACTTTAGAAACATTGAAATCCTCGATTTTAGTCGGAGAATGGGATTATGCCTTTGAATGGGACCACTGGCCTTCTTTCGATGAAATTCATGCTGTTCTTAAAACTTTAGATACAAAAATTGGAGAAACAGGTGCTTTGTATAATATCTGTACAAAAAAGAATATTTATCGAACTAAGAAGTATATCGATGATCATACCAGCGATAATTTGATGGCTTTCCTCTAAAGGATTAGAACGGAATTTATTTTTTTAACCCCCAATTCTTAAAAACAGGTTTAAAAACTTTGTCTGCGTATGAGGAATAGCGATGGGGTTTGTTTTCAAACAAGTGAATTTCTTACTTACTTGGCATAAACAGACATTTGGCTTAACAGATAAATATTTATAAGTTCGCTCTGTTATTCCTCCCCGAAAGTAAATTCTACATCTTTCAAGTATTTTCAACCTCATTTTGTTATTACTCTGATGATGAATAATGTACGAAAACTTATCTTTTGTAGAGATCAAAGAGTTTCTTACACGAAATAAGAAGAATATAGAAAAAAATTTTGGTATCAAATCAATAGGGATTTTTGGTTCTTTTGTTAAAGGAGAAGCAAATGCTTATAGTGATATTGACATTTTGATAGAATTTCAGAAAGATAAAGAAACTTTTAGGAACTATATGGGTTTAAAATTTTATTTAGAAGAAGAATTAAATCGTAAAGTCGATATCATAATTAAGCATTCTATTAAACCTCTTATCAAATCAGAAATTTTAAAGGAGGTTGTATATGCCTAGATCTCTCAAGTTGTATTTGAATGATATTCTTGAATGTATCGATTGGATTGAAAAGTTTTCAAAGGGTCTCACTTTCGAGGATTTTTTTGATGATCGAAAGACTCAGGATGCAATAATCAGGAATTTATTAGTTATTGGAGAAGCTACAAAGAATCTCCCAAAAGAAATAAAAGTAAAACATACTTTCGATTGGAAAGCTGTAGCTGGTTTTCGAGATATCTTAATTCATCAATATGCTGGAGTAAGTTTTCGAATTGTTTGGGATGTTATCATGAATGAACTCCCTGTTCTTAAACAAGTTATTCAGACTATATTGAAAGAACAATAACATCATTTTCATATTAATGAAAAGGTTTTAATGATTTATCAAGTGAAAACAGTATTTTTAGGAAGAATCAGTATGAGTAATTCATTTAAGAAAAAGTGGGAGAAAAACTGAAGTAATTGATAAGTATCCTCGTAATACTAATATATTGATGATCATTCAAGCGATAATTTAATGACCTTTCTCTAAAAGGTTAGATAGGGAATAACCACAGCAGAATAAACAACTCAAATGGAAGCACTATTAACGCGAGCAATGTGACAAAAGTAACTACTAAACTAATCTTCGACTCATCAAGATTAAAATACTGAGCATATAGCACATTACTGATTGCAGGGGGAGCCATACTCTGTATCATTAGTGCAATAGCCATACCCGATGAGGTAGCTAATGGTATGAGAAAGGAAATAACTATCAAAGGAGCAACTAGGAACCGGGTGGAAGATACTTTTCCTATTTCAGCTGAAAGGATATTTCTCGGGTGAAGTTGACTGAAATCTTGAAAACTTACCCCTATTAAAAGTAATGATCCATATAAAGATATTGTTTTAAATATATCGAAGCCTGGTATCCTGTTGATTGATTCTGGACCAAATATTATATAGATGAACATTCCAATGAATAATGCAAGAAAAGGTGGAAATTTTAGCAAATTCATCATATTTCGTTTAATAATTTGCTTGTTTTGATTTTTTTGATCATTTTCCTTACTATTTTTCATAGGATCATAAATAATACCCAAAATCACTCCAAATGTATTTCTGAGAGCCATTGCTATGAAAACAAAGATGGCCGCATAAAAGAGTCCATCATCACCAACTATAGCTAAAATAATCGGGAAAGGAAACAGTAAAGCGTTTGGAAAAGTGGCACACAATGCCAATGCACCGTTTTCCCCTTGACTTTTTTCCTCAGTTCTTCGATTCATCAAAAAAATTGCGAAAAAGCTTGTAAAATGAGCTATTAAGGCAATTAGAATGACAATAAAGACTTCGTATCCGATAAATGTTTCAATTGACCCATATGATCCAATGATAGTTATTGGAAAAAAAATCCATAGAATTATCTTTGTAACTATTTTGCCATGTTTTGGATCGTAAAAATTCGAAAATCGCCAGATAATTCCAATAGCAATGAAAAAATAGACAATTGAGAGTTTTGGTAATAGACTAATGAAAACGTCAATTAATGACACTCTTTTTGCACCTTAGTTGCGGAAGCTACTGTTCAACTGACTAATCTATTATATTTAATGAATAAAGCATTAAATTTCGTTTTCTCTTGAATGAATATTCAATAGATGTCCGAATCGATCCTTTTTAGTTTTCATATACGTAATATTATGCTCTGAAGTAGGTAATTCAAGAGGAACTCTTTCTTTTACCGTAATATACTTGTTAAGTTGTTCTATTTTTTCTGGATTATTTGTGATTAACCGAATGCTCTTAATGCCAAGTTTAGTTAGCATTTTTCCTGCTACTTCATAATCTCGTTCATCAGGTTGGAATCCTAAACGAACGTTTGCATCATAGGTATCAAATCCTTCATCTTGAAGAGCATAGGCACGAAGTTTATTTACAAGTCCAATTCCTCTTCCTTCTTGCTGCATATAAATAACTACTCCTTCCTCATCTTTTTCGATCATAGCTAATGCTAGATTCAATTGGGGGCCACAATCACACCTTAAAGATCCTAAAGCATCACCAGTTAAGCACGCAGAATGAACTCGTACAAGAATATTTTCTTTATTACTAATTTCTCCTTTAATAATTGCTATATGTTCTTCTTGATCTTTATTATTGACAAAACCAACAATTTTATAGATTCCAAATTTGCTAGGTAACTCTGCAACCGCTACAATTGATACACAGGTTTCTTTTTCACAATTTTTACAATCCTCTCTGTTTGGACATTCCTTAAAATCTTCTAAATCTTGATCGATAATCTCATCAATTGTTAAATTTCTCATAATAAATAAACGACCTTAAGTTATCATCACTAGGATACACTTCTTTGATTACTAGACATTAATGACGAAAATAGTACTAGATATTTATTAATTGTCTTGAATTAACTTATGGATAGCAGAGTTCTTTTTATTCCAGAATATTTCTGAGTCTAGATTTTTTATAATAATGAAATCAACCTTACGAAAAAAGAAAAAGCCATAACAATAAAACATTATTATGTGAATCTGGTTCATTCACTAGATGTGAGTTGAAGGAAACAGCATGAAAGACGAATTGTTGATAGAAAAATACACTTTACTCAACGCTGTGAAATATAAAGGGAAGGCTGAATTAAAATCTACTTTGGGGGCTGTTATACAATTAAATCCAAAGGAATTTAAAACCAGAATTCCTGAAATCCGATCTTTGATTGAAAAAAGGATAACAATTGTCAATGAGATGAGTATTGAAGAACAACGAACCAGATTGTTTGAACTGGATCCGAATAGTTTAGATCCAGTAAAGAAACGGAAGAAAGAAGTAAAAATTGACCTTCCTAACCTTGATCGATTTAACGAAGTCGTATTAAGGCTTGCCCCTTATCCATCAGGGCCTCTTCACATTGGTAATTCCCGTATGGTTGTTCTGAATGACTATTGTGCTAAAAAGTATAAAGGGAAATTATATTTAGTTTTTGATGATACAATCGGGTCAGCTACCAAACTAATCGATCCAGAAGCATATAATGCAATCCCTGAAGGTCTGGATTTTCTTGGAGTTAAGGTTCACAAAACATTTTACAAATCTGATCGCCTAGATCTGTTTTACAAATATGCACATGATATTCTCAGCAAAAAAAAAGCCTACGTATGTACCTGTGATGGTAAAAAATGGCGTGAAAAATATAAAATCCAAATGAACGAATGTCCTTGCCATGGTTTATCGGTCGAGGAGAATTTGTCTCGTTGGGAAAAAATGCTGGATGGAACATACCCAGAACAGGGTGCTGTTGTTAGGTTAATCACAAGTATGCAAGAACCAGATCCAGCAATTAGAGATCCAGTAATGCTGAGAATAACCGAACGGGATCATCCACGAGTAGGTACGAAGTATCGTGTATGGCCATTACTCGAGTTCTCATGGGGGATTGATGATCACGAATTAGGAATCACACACATTATTCGTGGAAAAGATCTTCGCAAAGAAGGAGTTTTAGAACAACGGATTTGGCAAATTTATAATTGGAAAGAACCAAGCATCATTTTATATGGCCGAATGAAATTAAAGGACTTACAATTAAGTAAAAGTAAATCTGCACAACTAATTCGTGAGAAAGTTTATCAAGATTGGACTGATCCTCGAACTTGGACGTTACAATCACTTAATCGTCGGGGTATTCAATCTAAAGCAATTATTAACGCTTTATTAGTTTTTGGAGTAAGTCCTGTTGATGTAACTTTTTCTCCAGAACATATCTATTCAGCTAATCGTCCTCTCATTGATTCTGTCGCAAATAGATTTTTTATGGTTCTAGATCCCGTAAAAATCCTGGTAAATAATGTACCAGAAGATATCACAGAATCTTTTCCTTTAATCCATCCAGAATTTCCCCAAAGAGGAACTAGAAAGATAAAAGTTGAAGTTAAGAATAATAAAACATTGGTAATTGTTCCAAAAGAGGATATCGAAGAAACTGGAATAAATAATATTGTGAGATTAAAAGATCTAATAAACGTAGTAATAAAAACTTATAATATAGATAAAGATCCTTTTGGAGATACAGAATATCACAGTACTGATGTTTCAGAAGCTAGGAAAGCCAAAGCGCGTATGATCCAGTGGGTTCCGTCTCATTCCGCTATTCCAGTCGAGATATTGATGCCTAATGGGGAAATTACAACGGGTGTTGCTGAACCTAGTTTAAAAAGCTCTGAACTTGGTCAAATTGTACAATTTGAACGTTTTGCGTTTTGTAGAGTTGAGGAGATTAGCTCAAAGGTTAAACTAATCTGGATTCATAG
>JAUUVJ010000228.1 GCA_030589605.1 Candidatus Hodarchaeota archaeon
AATCTCCGCTCATCTTCTGTTATCATCAGGAGTACTACCTCGTTTCATTACTGCGTTTCCCGCAGGTAACAGTGGTATTGGAATTTGGTTTGAGGAAATGAGTGAAAAAGCTATTTTGAACATTACAGAGGCTCTTACTGGAATTAATAAAACATTTGGTAGTTTAAAACTATTTGGCGTTCGCGGACAATTTACAATTCAAACTACAACGGATCTTATCATCAAAAAAGTCATTTTGAGTAATATCCGTGTGCTCCGTCACTATGATCAGTACCAAATCAACCCATCGTTAGAGGTCCACGAATCGGTTCAGGAAGACGGAATTTCTTGGATTCACCTTCGATGCGATAGAAAAAGTGCTTATTCTTTACAACTAAACATTCTACATGGAGAGATCTTTCAGGATTCCAGTAATAAATGGCATTTATCTCCTTCCGATCAAACTAACACCATAGAAGTATCTTTTAAGGCTCTAACGGGTGATACACCTTTAACACCTATCCCTTTGGAAGAGGTTTTTCATCCTGATTTTGTATCAAATGACACGGATTTGAAGAATGTTCTCTCATTCCTTACTTATAGAGAAAAAATGCTTGCTGGCTCATGGAGATTTTTGACATACTTTGGAAGAGACACGTTAATTACTTTGAAGTTTCTCATGAACATTTTATCACCTACAGTGATTGAAGCTAGCATTGGATCAGTCCTTAATCGATTAAATGATAATGGTGAGGTAGCCCATGAAGAAGATATTGGTGAATATGCTTTAATTAGGCATGATAACTGTTATGATAATAATCCTATTTTCGACTATAAGATGGTCGATGATGATTTCATGCTGGCTCCTATTGTCGCTGATTATTTATTAAATACTGAAGAAGGAGCCGAAAGATCCGAATCTTTTTTCTCCTTTCCTTTAGATTCTGAAACAACTTTTCTTGACGCATTAATGTCTAATTTCCTCTTTGTGCTTCAGAAAACTTTCCCTTTCGCTCAAAACCCAGTAATTCAGAACTTGATCTCTCTTAAACCTGATTTCAATAAGGGTGATTGGCGTGATAGTAAAAATGGTTTAGGAGGTGGTTGGTATTCTTATAGTGTCAACGTTGGGTTAATTCCTGCAGCTTTAGAGGCAATTCAACAACTCTATCAAAGTGGAATACTACAGCACGAAGATGTTGAGCTTCTTAAGGATATAAATTCTATTGCTCAAGTTTGGAGAGAAAAAGCATTTTCTCTGTTTAATACGACCATTTCTAAAGAAGATGCTAGAAACCAAGTGGAAATTTACGGACAACATGTAGGTGTATCTTATAGTAACGCAAAGAATTCTATTCAAGAGGATATTCAATATTTTACCCTTGCTCTTAATGTGGATGGTTCACCTATCCCAATACTACATTCAGATGTCGGATTCAGCTTATTATATTCAAAACCAACTTCTGAGGAGCTCGATGTAATTCTCACGAGTGTTTTTCGTCCATTCCCCGCAGGGCTCATTACACCTGTTGGTGTAGTTGTTGCAAATCCCGTTTTTGATAATACTACATCTTTATGGGAAGATTTTTCGAGAGATGCATACCATGGGTCTACAATTTGGTCTTGGCAACAAGTTCTATTAGCTGCAGGATTAGATCAACAGATTCAGCGTACGGATCTAGATGTAACGATGATTGAAAGATTATTAACTTGTAAGCAAGAAATTATGGAAACTATAATAAGGACGCGTTCAACATGGTCATCTGAGCTATGGAGCTGGGAGTTTACAAATGGGGAATATGTCCTAGCCCCTTATGGACAGCTAAGTGGCCATATTTCTGAGTCAAATGCAGCTCAACTTTGGAGTACTGTTTATCTTGCCTTAACTAATGATTAGGCTACATTAGAAATAAATTATTCAAGCTATTTATCTACCAGCCACACTAAACCTCTTCAGTTGTTCTATCAATATACAATATGATCTAAATCATCATTCCAATAATTGAATCGGATTTGATCAAGATTCTAAGACAGGAATGATCACATTTGACTATAACCATACGATAAACGTTACTCTAGAGTTTTTTATCGCTTTTCATGTGGCAATGTTACTGATGATATTTCTAGTGATGGATATTTTTCTATTTTTATTTTGTTTTTTGCATCCTCAGTAGCTTAATTTGACTATTTAGAGAATAAAATTAATATTAATCAGTAAAAGTAAAGCTTGAGCAACTATATTTGGGGAAAGCTCTACAGAGAGAAAAATATCTGATACTTATCACTGAGAGGAGTGTTATTTAGGTAAATCAAGTATTCAATAAAGAATCTAGAGAGTACTTCGTTCGACTTCCTTTCCTTTATGATTGAAAGCAATTCATTCTTGTTTGAATAATGTCTAAAGATTTTCACTGCAACTTTAAAGGGGGAAAGGTTTAGAGTGGTTTTAAGGCTTGATGGTAAGTCAAGATGATTCATAACTGAAATAAGCTTTTTCTCTTGGGAAAATAATACAAATAGAATAGCTATATTGGTAGCAAAATTCATTAAGGTCTTTCTATTTGGTGTTGGATTGAAAAGTAGTTTGATATTGTCTATTGAAGGATTATTCCGTAGGAAAGTAAGGAATTTCAGAACCTCGGGTATCTCAGTAAAGCTATTGAAAGCTAGCTCAGATTTAATTGCAGAAATCCACCAAGAGAAGAAAATCTTGGGATCAAGATTGGTAGCGAGAAACCAATTCCAATCTTTTTTGAAGAGATGTTTTCGAGAGAGGTAAGTATCTCCAACTAAAACAAAGAACTCGTCTAGAACTTCTACACTCCCAAAGTGACGTAAAAGAGCAGGAGGATATGTAAACGATGGCCAGAGTTCATTGTAGGAATTTTTGATTACCCCATTGACTGATGACCAAGTATTTTTTAACACTTCCTCCGTGGGTTGCATAAAATCGTAAATTCTTGTCGCCTTATTAACATAGCAAGAGTCAAAGAGTCTGTTAAGTCCAGCATCATCAGCACGTTTTAGTGTGACACTGATAGTCTCAGGAGTAGTTTCAATCTGTCCTAGAAAGATGTTCCATGAATTTACGAAATTACCAGCATTCAAAGATTGAGAATCTCTGAATATACGTTCCTCCAAGGAGAAAAATTTCTTCCCATTGCGGCGGAACTCTTCTTTCATCACTTTATTTGCTTGAGTGAAAAAATTAATAATATCATCACTCTTTAGAGGAGCTTTAGTTGCTGCAAGATGGTGATCATCAAGAGAACCAACAGGCAAGGGGTTGGGAACTCCAAGAAAACCCGCTTTTCTGATGTGTTTCAGTTCATCCATAGAAAAAGTCATAAGATGCAGGGTGTCCCACGATATTTTCTCGTAATCCTCCCTTTCTTTGTTAATTTCCAGTATACGATCTGCAAGTTTCATGACAAACTCATTACCCTCATTATTAACCTCCGAACATATGAAAAACAGGTGATTTAGTTGATACTTTCGAAGAAAGCTGATTTCTTCTTCGATAACATCTAAATCTCGGAAATGTACCTTTCTCCCCTTAACTGAGGGTTCTGTGCACATGGAACAATGCTTTGGACAACCCCGAGACACTTCAATGGATACGCTGAGCTCCACACTCTCCCCTGAAAACCGAGAATAGAAAGCCTGTCTGTCTGCAATAATTGCTTCAGTATACTCTTGACGAGAAGCTGGTGGGAAAAATTTGGATGGGCCTCTCAGGAGATTCCTCTCGTGAAAAGAAATAAGATTAGCGATCTGATCTAAATTTTGTACTTCTAAAACGTCTTCAAAGTATTCAAAAAAGGCATCAGGGCCTCCAATAACACCATAATTAGGCTGAAGATATTTCATTAATCTTTCTGGCATAGAAGAAAAAGCATATCCCCCAATAACAATAGGAGTATCTGTTAATTTTCGAAGAACTTGAATTAATTGTTTTGTTGATTCGATTGGATAATAAGATTGTGATTCAAACGGTCGAGAAACACCTGGTTGGTAGTAGTTATCGTTCGTAGATTGTTTTCGATAGTCATTTACATCCACTGCATCTGTGTTTCTCAAAGTAATTAATATCATATCAAAAGGTTGCTTTTGAAGTAACTTCTGAAGATAAACTTCCCACTGATCTTCTGGAATCCCATACATATCATTGAGGACAGTACGAATATTAAATCGATCTGCAATCTCTGAAACTTGAATGAAAGCGTAAGGATACACCAATACAGTTTTGAGGTTACTCGAGTTAAGCAAAAGGACGGTTCTTTGCGATCCCATAATAGTTTTACCTCAATGAAAACAATCTTGTTCTGAAAAAATTCTCCATCTTGATAAACATTTTTATCAATAGCAATAGGACTAATAAATACAGAAACAGTGATTATACGAGAAGATAAATTATTTTAGCTAACATGATTGATTTTTTAATCCAATTTAATTTAGCTTTGTTTTTTGGAATTATGGGATTGACAATGGAATTAATAGAACCAACTTTCAGATTAAAGAATCTAATAAATGCAGAAGACTGTTTTATTCTGATAATTGATGTTCAGTCTTTTTTTATACAAGAGATGGACGAAAAACAAAAGGACGAATTACTTGACAAGTGCAATCATCTAGTTCAGTTAGCTTCTTTGTTAAAGCTCCCAATCATTATTACAGCTGAAAATATAAAGAAAAATGGTACCTTCCAGATAAAATTGCTCACTGTTTGCCAAAAACCGTACAAATCTTTGATAAATTCATCTATAGCTGCTGGGGACAAGAAAGTATTCGAAATGCTATCAATGAAACGAAACGAAAGACTGCAGTTGTTTGTGGGTTAGAAACTGATATATGTGTTGGTCAAACAGCAATCGACCTTTTAGATAATGGATTTCGTGTTGTTGTACTAACAGATATCACATATTCTCGCAATGAAATAGAGAATGAAATAGGTTTAAAGCGAATGATGTTTCATGGTGCTATTCTCTCTTTACTGAAGACATGGCAAGAGGAAATTACTGCTGGAATTCAAACGAAAATCAATATAATGATAAAAAAACATAGCTTAGATAATATATAATCAAATATCAATCATTTGCTATTTAGGGAAAAAGTGGATCTCATCATGAAAATCTGTATTATTGAAGTCCCATTTCATCTTGGTAAAGAACGAGTAGGTATGGGATTAGGGCCAATAACACTAATGCAATCAAATTTAGTGCAAAAACTCTTAGATCAGGGTCATACATTAAGAATAGAGGCCGTAAGGCATAGTGGAACATTTGAAAGTGAATTAAGTACAATTATTAAACTCAATAAACAGTTAAAAGAGATAGTAAAGGATGCTGTTCAGGATAACTATTTTCCATTCATCTTGGGAGGGAATTGCAACACTTCTCTTGGCACACTTTCAGGGTTGAATTCAGAAGACACTGGGATAATTTGGTTAGATGCTCATGGCGATTTTAACACACCTGAAATCACTCTCACCAATTTTTTAGATGGGATGCCTTTAGCTATTGCGACAGGACAATGTTATCCAGATGTTTGGTCTCAAATCGCTGAGATTGAACCAATAAATGAATCCTTTGTCCTTCATATTGGGGAACGAGATTTAGATCTAAAAGAACGAGAGCTTATGATAAGTAAAAATATCACTATGATTAGTACCGCTGATTTAAAAGCAAATAACGTGAAAGATGTTCTTAATCCACATCTTCAAACGCTTGAAAATCGAGTAAAGGATATTTATCTTCATATAGATATTGATATACTTGATCCTCTGGAAGTTCCTGGAGTCGATTATCGAACTCCTAATGGTTTGTTTTCTAATGAAGTAAAAGAAATAATTAAAGAAATATCTGAAGTTTTAAAGATCAAAGCAGTAGGTTTTTCTGCTTATAATCCAATTCATGACAAAAATCATAATACACTTAATGTATTAATTGATTTAATTACTAAAATCACAATATTGTTATCACAATCAAAAGAGGTCTAATACCGATGGAATATGGTGCAACATGTGAATACCATCCATTGAAAAAAGTCTTGATGTTTCGACCAGGTGAGGAAGTAAAAAAGATTACTTTTCATTCTTATAATGAGTTATCATTTCGGGATGTTGTTTATTGGAAACGATTTCAATTAGAACACGATCAATTTTGTACACTACTCAAAAGTGAGGGTATTGACGTTCTTTATCTGAATGATCTACTTTCTGATGAAGATAAGAGAATAATTAATCCGAATTTAGTGTATACTCGTGATAGTGGAGTAGTGACAAAAGCTGGATCTTTACAAATGCGTATGGCTCATCAAGTAAGAACACCTGAACCAACTCTCGTAACAAGAGGACTAGAAAAGCTAGGTGTTCCTTTACTTCATGCTATTTCAAGGCCTGGGCTATTGGAAGGTGGTGATTTCGTTTATCCTTCTGCTGATGTTCTTATGATCGGGTATAGTACTCGTACGAATGAAGAAGGTGCACATCAAGCTATAAAGACTTTATTTGATAATTCAATAGTCAATACAGTCATTTTGGTTCCACTTCCTTCCTGGCGTGTGCATCTTGATGGTGGATTAATGTTCATTGATAAAGATCTTTTTCTTTATCATCCCAATGCTTGAATCAGAAAGTTGTTTTGGGAATGTCATAGGTAGTTTCCCAGAAGGACATACATCGCCAAATAAGATATCAGCAATTGCATTCCC
>JAUUVJ010000038.1 GCA_030589605.1 Candidatus Hodarchaeota archaeon
TATAAATAAGAAAAGATATTTTTTAAAATCATCTATCTCTAAAGAATTATGTTATCTATCTAAAATTGTATTTAAAATTCAATCTTTCGAAAAATGGAAAGAAAAAAAGGAAATAAAAAGAGAATTTTGGACAGCGAATCAATTTTATAGACTTGATATGCATTCCAAAATATCTGAAACCAAAATAGACTTATTTGATCTTTTATTTGTAATTAAGTCCAATAACTTTCCATTTCGTGATTTGATAGCGTCAATGACAAGTAATTCAGCTTCATCGGCTTTTTCTGGGGTTACTGTCAAAGCATTTTTTACAGTTACATTATTTCATTTAGAAAATAGTTGTTCTTTGACTAAATCGACTACTTTCTTTGTATTCCCTGATTGAGAAGTATAAACTATTAAAATTCGCAATTTAGATTCACCAGAGGAAGAATTATTCGTGTTTTGGAATACGATTCATTCCACCTACTTTAGCATGAAAGTTATGCATGTTAAAGAAACGTTTCCAACCAGTGAACATTCTATGTCCATTAATACAAGATGAAGCTATTTTCATATTGTTGTCTTCGCATATGGCAACACTTTCCTTGGATTGTGTTCCTGGCATGAACCAAATGGCTGGTTTTGGATCCAAAGTTGCTGCTTCTTGTACAACAGTAGTAGTAACATCTTTCTTATGAACAACAATAATAACATCGACAGGCTCTGGCAGCGCTTTTAATGAGGGATAAGCTTTATCTCCACCTTCAATTTCAATTTTATCAGGACACACTGGATAAACTTCTTTGACATTATACCATGAATCTTCTGTACCTCGTTTCATCAATCTGTAGCCTTTACTTGAAAGGCCACCTGTGAAGGTTCCGCATATTGCATATTTCATATCAGTTGTAAAACCATGATCTATTTCAACCATTTAAAAAACTCCAATTATTCATACATGAATCAATAAAGGTCATACATTTTTATGTTATAAGCTTACAGATTTAGGTAAGTAAATTCAACTAAAAAAGCAGATTCTTTCATTTTAACACTTGATTTAAGATCATATTATTAGTAATGATTCTATGAATAATAAGGAAGAACATATCGAATATAGAAGATGTTACCTAATGATAAAACAGATTAAAGATAAAGAATTAATCTTCAACCATTTGAAAAATGATGTATTTCAATTTTCTTACCATATAGGTGATCTAGATGACTTTTTCTTCCCTGATTGTACTTGGTTTGCATTCTTAGATAAAGGAAAGTTAAAGGATGTGATTTTATTATATTCTGGACTATCGATTCCAACTTTGTTAGTGTTTGGATCCTCAAAGTTTATACCATCTTTGATTAAGGGTATAATTAAAGATCTACCACAGAAATTTTACTGCCATTATCAAGAAGAGTATACCAGATATTTCAATCAACATTTTAACCTTCAACCTTTAGGAATTCACCTTAAAATGAAATTATCTGATAATTATTTAAACAAACCATATACGAAAAACATGAATTGTATTCAGCTTAAGCAAGGAGATAAGGAAAGTTTAAACAATTTTTATCAAATAGCTTATCCTAATAGTTATTTTGAGTCATATATGCTACAAACAGGTAAATATTATGGAATAAAAATCAATAATGAGATCAAATCTGTAGCTGGAGTTCATGTATATTCTGAGAAGTATCGAATTGCAGTTTTAGGGAATATTTCGACTCATCCAAGCATGAGAGGAAAAGGATTGGCAAAAGATTGTATTTTTGCATTATTAAATTCTTTTAAAGGTAAGATTGACTATGTGGGATTAAATGTGAAAGAAGATAATTCTAGTGCTTTGAATTTATATAAAAAACTTGGATTTAGTGTTCATTCGGTTTATAAAGAAGGATTATTTCAAAAAGAAGGGGAGTGATCAATAAAATGACCAAAACATTTCTGGTAGCAATAGGATAAATAATAATACCCAAAGATCATATTTAACTAATTTTCAACAGGGGGATAACCAAATAGTGAGAAAATATATCCATCTGATCTTTCAAAAATCTTTTTTGGATCTTCTTCTCTGAATTTTTGTATTTCTTTTTTGATTGTAGATTGAAGATTAACATACTCTTCTTTTTTAAGAAAAAGGACTTCGCAAATAGGATTTTTTTCTTTATAGTATTGCTTAAAACTCTTATTAGTCATTTTATCGAAATGAAAAATACCTTCCATAAGTGATGCAGCTGCAAAGTACATTTCAGCCATAAAAGCTAGTTTTAATTCCTTATGTATAGTTTCATTCCATTCTGGATCATTTTTAAGTGAAAAAAAATCGCTATTAAAGCTGTATATCTTTCGGTTAAGATTAGTTGATTCAACAGGCTCTTTTTTCATAGATACAAGGTTTTTTGCCTCTAATTGTTTTAAATGATGATAAACTGCGTTACCAGTTAATCCTAAACTCTCTCGAAGTTGTTTCACTGAAACCTGTCCTTTTTTCAAGATCATGAAAAGTAAAGCCATACGCGTAGGATCTTCTAACACCTTTAAAATTTCTTTAATGTTGTAATCCTTTGAATTGCTGCTAATACTGATCATTCATGTAATCTCCATTAGTCATGAAAAAATGCCATAATGATAGGTTTTAAATATTGCTATATGTTCAATAAAATTGAACGATCAATAGAATTGAATTTAAGTGAAATATCATGAAATATGAAGAAATACCAGGAACAAGCATTGAAATCTCAAAAATTGGTTTTGGGACAAGAACTCTAAATTTAAATTCATATAACAAAGGTAAAACCATAGTAAATGCAGCTTTTGATGCAGGGATTAATTTTTTTGTTACCTCATCGAATTATAAAAGTGGAAAGATTGAACAAAGGCTAGGAAAAATCTTATCTGATCTCGAAATAAGAGATCAAGTTGTTATCTCAACTTCAGGTGGAGTAACTCATAATAATGGAAAATATGTTATAGATTCCAGTCCTTCGGCCCTCAAAAGAAGTATAGAGGCAAGTCTTAAGCATCTTGAGACAGATTATATTGATCATTATGAAATTCATACCTATGATCCCATGACACCAATTGGAGACACGATTTCTTTTCTATTAGAGTATGTTGAAGCAGGCGTAATAAAATCTATAGGAACTTCAAGTTTTCAACCAGAAATTGTTAAACAGTGGTCAAAGTATTTGATCCCCAGCCTTGTACAACTTCCTTTGAATCCTATGCAGCAAAGGGCTTATCATTTATCTTGGCCAATGTATAATGATGCTAAGTTAAATATTGGATTAGTCCCTTATACACCATTTTTTTTTGGTTTATTAGGTAAATTTCTAAAAGAAATGCCTAAATCTTTATTAGAAGAGATTAATACACCAGATACATGGTTAGAATCATTCATGAAATTAAGTCGAGGTTTTAAGAAACTTAGTAATGAATTGGATCTTTCATTTTCTGAATTAGTACTGAAGTGGGTTCTAAGTCATAAAGGTATTACAAGCTTGCTTATTGGTACTAATAATGTAGATCATCTTATACAAAATGTTCATGCTAGTGAAAGCACTTTTTCCAGATCTATTTTGAAATCTCTTGAAAAAATGGTTAATTCTCATACAACTGACTTTCAACTTAAGAATAATGGTAATAGGCCTGTATTTGACCAGCAAATCAGGTCTGTTCAAACAAATTCTGATGAAAAATTGGTAGCTTTCTGTGATTCAGGATTAAAATTTGTTATACCGAATTCATATCCAACCGGGTCTATAATTTCATTAGACATAGAAACAGCAGAAGTAGTTAGTGTTGTATCCCCTGATTAATTAATAGGAAAGTCAAACGATTTTTATTAAATCTTACCTTGGTCTACATCTAGCAGAAATTGATCAATTCCATAAATGTCCTTCTCAGTTTCTTTAATTCGAATAATCGTTTCAGGTAATATTGTTCCCTTATCTATGAAAGCATCTATGAGATCATTAATAGCAATACTGTGTGCACCAAGTAACTTTCTCAATTCGTCTGCTTTTAAGGTGCGACTTTTCTTTAAAACTGTTCCTAATTCTTCTACAAAAGCTGTTTGAACACTTAATACACCTAATTCAATACTTTCAGAAACAGCTGGAGGAAGTTTAAGATCAGGACCAAGTTGTTTGATCTTTGAATCAAGCCATTGTTTGATCATTAAGATTTCTGGGATTCCTGAAAGATTCTGGAGTTGTCTATCAACTGAAAAACGCAGTTCGTGTTCGATTTGATGTCTTAGATCAGTGGTTTTCATTCGAATCATTCTAGATAACCGAAATTCTACTGACGAGATGATTAATCGATCCATTTGAAAAACTAATGACTTAAATACATCATTGAGCTGTCCCCACTTGTTTTCTAATTCTGGAAGTGTTAATTCAAGGACTCGATGTGGTAGAAACTCTGCTATCTTAGTGATTAATCTGAATTCGCTTTCGATCTTCATGAGTTTTCGATCAATAACTAACTGTTCCCAATGAGCTGGTTTCAATTGCATTTCTTGGATAAGTTCAAATAAATATCTCTCTGGATTTTCTATCCTAATTAGCCTAGTTTCAGTGGTGAAATTAATTTTATGTCCCCGTTCTCTTGTAATAATACGATAATCCGCTCTACTCTTAATACCAAGAGCACCTACTAATAGAATTCCATATTTAAATTCTTTTAATGATATTCGATAATTTTTATCAAAAACTATTTCATAAGCAATTTTTCTATCCCAATCTACTCCGTCTCTGCCTCTGATGGAAACATCTTTTCCCGTAGACCGAAAAGTGAGTTCATTTCTTCTGGAGTTCCATTGAAAAAGAATTCCATCAGATGCTATGGGTTTGAAACTCACATACTCATCATTAAATTGCTCTGTGAGGAGGAAGAACAGCTCAGATTTGCCGAATCCACTTGGTCCAACAATCATCAATGGGAGTGTAATTTGGCCTTGAAATAAATCAAAGTATCCTAATTCGCCATGAAGGGTGAATAATCGTTCATATTCAGTATCAGACGACAATTCATTCAATTTCCATTGTTATTGGTATTAGTTATTCTACGTTTAATATGATACTATATAAGAATGTTATCAAAGATGAGAAATAATAAGTCTGATCACTGATAAACACTATCAAAACAAAGCCAACTTAAAGCTAATCTGACTGAATATTGTAAATAAAATTAATGGCTATACCAAAACTATAATGAAAAGTTGATAATCAATGCGGAGTTGGTAGTTTAACAGTATCGATAAGAAAATAAACTAATAAAGAATCTTATCTAGAGAATAGTTTATTGAATTAATTTTGTAAGAGTAAGCATAATAATCATAGGTGTCATAATTGAATTTTTCTCCAGACAATTTTTCGTTAACCCAAAAATTTGGATCAAATAATCTTACGATAAGGCCAGCGCAGAATTCAGATCGTGAATTAGTTTGGAAAGCATATAAAAATGCACCAAAGGAGTTTTTCTATCATATTCCTGCAATAACATGGGAAAATGTTGAAACGTGGTATCCTGAAAATAACATTATCAATTTTGATCTTACTATTCCATTTAATGCGATGTTATTAGACCTTGATGAAAACGAAATCGAGTTTGTTGCTAATGTAACTCTCGTAATGAAATCAATCGGTAGAATGAGGCATACTGCAATAATGGGTCTAAGTGTACTTCCTCAACATCAAGGAAATGGACTAGGAACCTTCTTAACTCAAATGATAATTGAAGTTGCAAGAGCAAAACCGAATATTCTAAGGTTAGAATTAGAAGTATGTTCTGGGAATAAAAAAGCTTATCATATCTATAAGAAATGTGGATTCCAAGAAGAGGGAATATTGCGAAAAGGTTGGTTATATCCATATGGAGAATTTGACGATTTAGTGATGATGAGCATAATTTTTCCAGAAAAGTCACTTTCTTAACATTTTTTCATCTTTAAAAGGGTTTAACTAAATATCCTCCCTTAATCTCTTAGAATAATAATGGATATTATCCCAAAATTTAAATCCATTTTTTTCAAAACAATTGATACTAGTAGGATTATCTGCTTCGACCAAAGCAACATAAATTTCAATTCCTAATTCTAAAAAATACTTTTCAGACGCTTGCAATAGTTGACTTGCTATCCCTTGCCTTTGAAATTTAGGATCCACTGCTAGACGATTTATCCAGCCTTTTCGTTCATCATGGCTAAGTAGTACTAATCCACGAATTTCTTCATTTAACTCATCCGCGAGAATAACCACTTTACCAGATTTAAGTTGCTTTTTAAGGCTAGTATAACTATCTCTTCCACCTGGTCTAGTTGGTAGTCCTGCCTCAGTCCAAATTCTCTTGATTTTAGAATAATCTTCAATATTTAATTGTTTAATTCCCATTCAATGCCTCACCTTACATATTTAACTGGGAATCATGAATAAGGATGGTGTTAAATAATTTGATGAAGAAAGATTGAAAGAAAGAACTGTAGAAAAATGAATATTTGATGTTTCGGTCTCTATTAAACATCCAAGGAGCACAAATTACCCTAGGATAAGTAATTATAAAATCAATTCATAGTTTAACCAGATATTTCTATTTTGGAGCGTCTGTATCTTGAGGTCTACTAGCATAATCTTCAATGTATAGTTTTAGTGCTTTTTCAATTGCAGAATCAATTAAATTTTCTTTGTTTTTTATTCTGAGAACGCGAGATATCTTCTTTTTGAAAATCTCAAAAATCTCAATTGTTTGTTGAATTCGAGAATCAGCTGTTGTTGGAAGTTTTGTCTCTGCTTCAGCAGTTGTCATTTTAACTTTTTTTTGCCAATCCAAACAGGAAATTGCTATAAATCCACGAGTAGTGAGATTTGGTAAGTCTAATGAATCAGCAAAAGAATCACCCAGTCGTTTTCCCATTTCTTTTTGATTTTCTGTGAATTCTAATTTATCATATGTACTTTCGATTTCCGCTTCTGTTAATGGAGGTTCTATCATATGTATTCCTGTTCCAACGTTATTCTATCTTTTTTATCATTATTGTAAATAACTTGTGTTAATAAAAAAGCAGAGTAAAAAAAACTATTTCTTATACACATACCGTCATCTTTTTAATACATTTCAGGAAAGTTTTATTCACAAGGAAAACCCAGGATTTTCTTTGTAAAACTATGGTGTGATATAATGAAATCAAAATTTAACCCAATGCCTTGTCTATGGGGTTATAGTATTATTGTCACACAATCCCTTTTTAAATAAATACAAAAAGCTCAACTTTTCCTGGGAGTTTGAGACGGCTTATGAATCTGGAGGTCTTTTAGATAATGTTTTGTGAAACTTGTGGAACAGTACTAAATGTACATAGACTATGTATAAACTGTGAAAAAAATCAGCAAGAAAGAAATGTTGATGAACAGGAAAATCTAAGTGCAGAAGCAATTGGTTAAGGTGAAAGAATGAATAATGATCCTCGTTTCTGTCCTGTGTGTGAAAAACTATTACTAAAACAGGATCGTCATGGATTCGTTTTAGTAATACGTTGTGACCAATGTTATCATTTGGTCCATGAAAGATGTTACTTGGAACATCATCGAAAACATCACGAACTGATAGGTGTAATAACACTTAGTGAAGAAACTGAGGTTAATTCTTTGAATAAATGGGATCAAAAATTATGATACGAATGTTAAATAAGATTGTCAAGGCGAAATTAGTTATTCATTGCTTGAAAACAGATTTCGTTTGCCAAAGTCTCGGGATCTCTGGTATACAGACTACTAGTTGAATTGCATAAATCACGAGCGATAGATAACGCTTTTTGTTTAGTGTGGAAAAGTTCTTCCTGTGTACACTCTGTTAAAGATTTATTGAGGATGAAAATTATATTAGAAAATATTGCTGATTGAAATTGATTGGATTTAAATTCAAACCATTTCTCTCTCAATCCTGGTACTAATCTAATAAGTTTCATTTTCCAATTTTTCACAGATTTTTCTCTGATATCTAGTTTAAAAAACAATTTTATATCTATTAGCGTTGAATCAAGAAGAGCTAGTCCTCTGAAATTTAAATAAAGTTCGATAAAACCCAAATATAGGTATATAATGTCTTTATCGGATTTGATTCCAAACCTTTTATATCTTAAAGCTTTAATTGTAGAATTTATATCATTTACCCATTTTATTGGGAAATATTCCATCAATTTCAGAGATATTTTTCCCTCAATTTGAAATTCTGTATTAAATGTATCAATATTAGATGAAGATGTACTATTATGTGAATTAATACTCATCTGAATGTTTTTTTTCCATAAAGGATTCAGGAGTGAGTTTAAGAACATGGTTACGTTATTATCTTCTATTTGAAGCTGATCATTAGGATTATTGAAAGATTGAAAGTCCATTTTTTATTACTCTCCTTTCTAATTACTACAAATATTTGGGTGTTTATAAAGATTACTAACTTTAAATATTCTATATAAATGAATTCCAAAAAGTTCTCAGGTATTTCAAATAACAAAATAATTATTTCCTGTACTATTTCATTCAAAATAAAGGGGTTTTGTAAGGTATAACCTCGTTTATCATCGGTTTCTTTTTTTCAACTATACTTGGAAAATGATCACTTAGATTAGGTGTTGTTGATAATTTTGGATTGAAAATAACATAGTTGTAAGGTATTACCAGGAATCCAAGCAAATTCTTTATTCTATTTTTTTTCATTGATACATTGATTGGATTAGCTCATAAAAAAGAAAAACAAAGATCTCTTGCTGATCTAGCTCAAACGTTTGTGATCAAGATTTCTTATTAGAAGATGAACCCCACCTAAGGAATATTTGTAAGAAAAAGTTCTTAACAATCTTTGGTGAAAATCCTATTATAAAATTATCAAAACGGCGTTACCATTCAAATCAAAGGCGAATGATATGATTTCAATAGAATATTTACATGAAATTCTGACAAAAGTATTAACAACTCCTAGCCCATCTGGTTACACACACAATGTATTAGAAATTGTGAAAGATACAGTCAATGAATTCAAATTTAGTGTTTCTTTGACTAAAAAGGGTGCTTGTGTTATTGAAATCGATGGAAAAGATCCCTCAAAAGTTATTGGTCTTTCTGCTCATGTTGATACGTTAGGTGCAATGGTTAGATCAATTACAACAAAAGGATACTTGAAAATCACTCCAATTGGAAATTATATGTATCAAACAATAGAAGGTGAATACTGTAAAATAATCACACGAAACAACAAGGAATTTAGTGGGACGATCCTAACAACTAAACCTAGTGTTCATGTGTTTAAGGATGCACGACAACAAAAACGAACAGATAAAGAGATTGAAGTTCGAATTGATGAAAAAGTGAAAACAAAGAAGGATGTTGAAAACTTAGGTATAAATTCAGGAGATTTCGTTGTTTTTGATTCTAGAACTTTAATAACTCCATCAGGATTTATTAAGTCACGTCACTTGGATGATAAAGCTTCTGTTGGAATAATACTTGCTGTTTTAGAATATTTTCATAGAGAAAAAATCGTACCAAAGAATACAGTCAAAATATTGATAACAAATTATGAAGAAGTTGGACATGGACTTTCGTTCTTACCTGAGGGAATAGACGAATTATTAGCAGTTGATATGGGCGCAATTGGAGATGATCTAACCACAACTGAATATGATGTATCAATCTGTGCAAAAGATTCATCTGGACCTTATGATTTTCATCTAACAAATCATCTAATTGAACTCGCAAAGAAAAGTAAGTTGGATTATGCAGTGGATATCTATCCATATTATGGTAGTGATGCTTCTGCTGCTATGAGGGCAGGACACGATGTACCTGCAGCACTCATTGGACCAGGAGTACATGCGTCACATTCTCTTGAGCGAACTCACACTGATGCCCTAGTTAATACAGCAAAACTAATAATATCCTATTTGACTCAATAGAATTTAGATTCGAAGCTATAACATGGATTAATTGTATTTAAATCAGAAGAAAAGGTAATAGGATAGAATTAAATGAATAGGATTGAATTTCATTGTCATACAAAGTACTCCAAATGTTCTAATCTTGAACCCAAACAAATCTTGAAACTTTGTAAGTACCGTGGACTTCAGGGAGTAGTGATTTGTGATCATAATACACTTGAAGGAGTTTCTATATTAAAAAAGATTCTATCGGACGATGAGTTTATTTTAATTACTGGAATGGAAATTACAACAAATCGAGGAGAGATATTAGGTGTATGGATCGAGGAGAGTCCATCTACAAATGAATTTCCTGAAGTAGCTGAAGAAATAAGACAACAAGGTGGAATGGTAATTATTCCTCATCCATTTGATCATATACGAACATCCGCTTTCAAAGTAAGAGAAGATGATGTAAAATATATTGATGCAATTGAAGTATTGAATTCACGTTGTATGTGGCCAAATGGAAATAAAAAGGCGTTAACATTTGCGAACGAGCATTCTTTACTAAAATCTGCAGGATCAGATGCACATTTTTCATCAGAAATCGGAACTGCTTGGACTTCATTTAATGGTAATACGGAAGATGAGCTATTAAGAGCTTTCAAGGGTGGAAAGACTGAAATTGGAGGTAAAACAGCTCCATTTTCTCTATTTTTTCGTATGGCGGCGCATAAAGTAAAGCAAACATTGAAATGATAAACTGAATTTAATAAAAAAGATTTTTATCAGAAATCATCAATATTCTTATTTCTCTCGATTTTTCAGATAATTTCCCCCAATTGCTAAGGGAAGAGTCACTCCAAGAAGAGTTCCTATAATTAATGAAACAATAATATCATTTACAGATACCAAATTTTCAATTATTAGATTTAGGAGGACAAGAGTGGTGAAGGGGATTATCAAAAACAAGCCTGAAAAAAAACCAGAATTATAAACAGGTACAAAAATCCTCTACAAATCTAGACATTTTAAGAATGTTTGATCAGGATTCATGGTAAACACCAGTATTGAGAACTGGAGCACTCTTACCTGGAGTAGGAGTGTGATCGCGGGGGACTATCCCGCCTCCTGAGCCTTGGCGCCGAGTAATTAGTCGGGGTAAACCAACCGACACCTTACTCGTTGAATTACTCAGGTGAGCCGTGAACTCATCTATCTCACGGGATAAGCGGCGGATCTGTTTGCTTGTCCATCCTTCCATTGGTGGAACAACCAACACCAGCCGTTTCCCATTGATGTGAGCATAAAGTTTTTCATTTAAACCCAGACCGCGACGGGCAATGACTAAAGCAGCAGCCTGGTGAACGTTCAAACCATAACAGCGTCTATACTTTGCTTTACCAAGAATCGAAGTATAAGCGGGATTAATCAATTTAATAACCATTTGTTTTCTAATGGCTTGAGCTTGAATAGTTTGAACAATTTTTTTGTGAACGAAGTTTGCTTTGATTCGATTAAACTTTTTATTTGATCCAAACTGCTTATAAAATGTCAAATTTTCCAAAGTGATAGTATTCAACTGATATGAAGCAATCCAATTGAGAATTTTTTTCACGAGATTACCGATCAACCAGTCACGCTTCTCTTTTCGGGCATATACCAGTTCAGGGGAGAAAAACCATTTTGAACAGCGATAATTGCCATTAGGATAGACTAAAGTGACCGCTAACCCTGAAGGATTGATATGTATTCCTACTATTCCGTTGTTATTTGGCATGACTTCTGTAACCTGATCGGTTGTGATTAATACTCGATAGAAAGCTCCTTGAGTCGAGAACATAATACGAACGGTGTATTTATCATCACCTTGCGCTAATCGTCTTAAATGTGTTATATACTTGGCTGGGACATACAAAAAAGCCCCTAGTCGCTCATTTTTTCGGTCACGATCTAATAATATCGAAAAAGTGAACGTATCGGTAAAAGGATCATAATGAAGACGTAAATTGGCGTTTCCTCGCCTGTTTTTTTCACCAACACAGTAAATGCCATTATTTCGCCTTTTAGTCCATTCATCTTTGGATATTTTTCCTTGTTGGTATAACTGAAGATTTTTTTTGCCTCCAAATACTACTGAGGGTATAGTCTTATTTTTTCGATGGGTTTGCCATTTCATCTGGATAGACTGTGTTTTTTGGAAACGAGTATGTAGTCCTTTGAGTTTTTGATATTGCTTTTTCGAGAAAGGTTTTTGTTGTTGATTCAAAGTTTGCTGATATTTTTTCAAGCGTTTATCAGCTTGTTTTACTTTCCAAGCACTCTCCTTGCAATAGAGAGAGACCAGCTCTTGTCGGGCTAGAATAATTGCTTTAGCTTCCTCAATTGCCGAGCGAATATACCGAGCATTCGAGAGAAGATTTAATTTTCGAATCCAAGTTACAATTGGTTGTCTAGCGTGTCCTTTGAGGAGACATTTGAATGCAACACGTTTCACGATTTGAAAGCGCTTCATATGATCCTGAATGATTTGCTGCTGTTCAGTGGATGGATACCAGGCTGCTTCAAGGGGTATTTGCATTAGATTCCTCACTCTATGTGAATTTTATTTGAAAGGGGTTTAGCAACGTTTTTGATAGAATGACGTTGTAAATGGTGTGGATTAAGCTGTTTAGCTTGTTTTTGTTTCAGTCGAGTAAAAGCTCTTTCATAGATGGTTTGGGCTAAATTTTTAGGATCCTGTAATAATTGTGGAGGTGGAAAAAAGAGCCTTGTGCGGTGAGGCATGAGATAAGTAAGCCATTCTTCTGGTGGAGTCAGTAATTCACCATTGGCTGACACTAAGATATCAATATATTGGTTTGTACAAATTTCGATAATCTCATAATTCAACAGATCTGCTGCATGACGCCAAACTAGTTCAACCTCTAATCCTAGTTGAGTTAATGCTTTGATAAGAGCGGGATCATTGCAACCAATGTCCAGTAACACCCGACGGGGACGGGGATTTTGTTTTTTACCTTTATAAGTAGAGGAATCGGGAAGTTTAGGGGGAATTTGAGATATTTTGAATCCACCTTGTACACCTGTTAGAAGTAAAACAGAGTCTACAATAGAGAAATGTACCCAGAAAACAAAGGTTTGAGCAGTACTTAAGGTTGGTTTAGGTAGTAGTAGATGATTACGCTTCCATTGGAGTAACTGGCCGATCGTTGATACCTGCGTTTCAATTTGTTTGAAAATTTCCTCCAATAGACCTGTTCCTTTAGCCCATGGAACCAACTGGAGCGAACATTCATAGAAGTCGGAATAAAATTCTATCTCGTCATTCATGGTTTGAACACCTCAGATCTCTCGATGAATTTTTTTTTCAAGGCATGTGAATAATTATTAAACAGACAGTTGCTCTTAATAAAAGGTAAATTTTTCGGTTGTTGGATTAATTGTCCAAAATGGTTATTCTTGGATATAATATAAGGACAATAATTTTGTGTTGAAGAGTTGTGAAAAGATTCAATACAGTATTTGTCAGAAGCGGGTTTTTTACAAGAGTCTAACAAAAAGAAATACGACGAGAAAGAGTTTTTACAATGAAATATTGACCTTTTTTTGAAGAATAAATGTAAATATTCAAGAAGCTCGTTTTTCGAAGTCAGGATTTTGTTAACAGAAGGCATTAACTTCTGCAATGTCTTATAGAAATGTGTTCCGATAGGTCTTTCAGATTCAAGTAACACCCACATAGGATAATTATGAAACTGTTTGATAAAAGAGGTTTTAGCTTCTAACAGAACAGCTTTGTGACGAAAAGCAACCTCATATTTGAAGGATCGTGTATGGCTGCATTCGAGCAAGATATTATCTGCAAGAAAGAAATCAACAACATAAGACCGATCAGGAAAGACAAATTCCTTTTGAAAAACAAACGAAACACCCAAATAGTAACCATAATCCAATGTTTAATATAAAGGCTAGTCTGTCACTTAATGGGAAATTAGGATTACTAGTTTTAAAAAATTTATTATTCACTATATTTTGAAAACCACCTGGAAATATGTACTCTTCAAACTGATGTACCATCAAAATAGGAAGATTTAACCAAAAGAACCAGATATAAATGTTTAGATATGGATCAATAAACAACCAGATAAATAAAATGGCAAAAAGAATCGTTGAAACGAGGCCAATACTCTTTGGCCAGTTTTTATATATTGATTCCATTATTTTTTGGTCTCCAAAAGTTATTGATAAAATAAATCAAATTTCAAACAAATTTTTATTACCATAAGTAGGAAACAATGTTATTCAAAGTTGATAATAGTCATTCAAGAAAATATTTAAATGTGACTCATTTATATTAATAGGAATCTCCATAATTCATCTAATTGGATTCAAGGTGTGTAACATGTTTTCGAGATCGTTAACCAAGAGTGAAAAGAAGATACTATTACAAATACAAGATTTTGTAAGACGTTGTCATGCTAAAAGTGATTCACATGATTATTCACATGTTTTCGTGGTGACTCGAACTTCGATTATGATTGCTAAGCAAATCGATAAACCTGTTGATCCTTTTGTTGTAATAGCAGGGGCTTTACTTCATGATATAGGCAAAACAACATCAAATTTTTCAGATTTTCACGGTTTATTTGGGGGAAGTATAGCAGAAGAGTATTTAGACGGTATAGAACTAAGAAAATCGACCCGAGATAAAATATGCAGAGTCGTTATAAGACACACTCCAACCTCAGGGATACATCCAATTACACCAGAAGAAAAAGTGGTTTATGA
>JAUUVJ010000007.1 GCA_030589605.1 Candidatus Hodarchaeota archaeon
AAGGGAATGAGGAAAATTACTAGAACATTACTAAAAACGCAGATTGCTACTAAAATTTTAGAGGATAAATCGACACTTCTCCAACTTCAAATTCATGAAAATGACACGAATAAGGTAAAAACTTCTCCAGTGGCGATCTTAGTATCAATATTTGGGGTTCAACCATCAAAAGATTTTGTAGATGCTTCAAATAATCTTTTTCGTGTTTCTAGCCAGCCTGGTGTTCAAATTATTCGTCAAATTTTTCCTGCTCCTCTTGTACATCCCAAAAAACAACAGGTTGGGAAGTCTTATACTGGATTAATGCTTCTTATCAGAGTGACTCTGAAATTTCATGTAAGATCAGAGAAAGCTCTTTCTGTAATTCTCCGTGAGGCACGTAAAGAGTTTACAAAGCGACGATCAATGACTTATACTCTTCTAGAAGCTAGTGGATGTAATGTTACATTAATTACCGGTAAAAAATTACTTAAAGTACATTTACACGGTGAAAAGATTTCAGAAGGAATCAGTGTATTTAGAGGATCTAAAGGATTTCATTCTAAACTAATTCAACCATTTCTTAAACTGGATCGGGTTCCTTCGAGAATTATTTATGATTATCCTGCGCAAAATCTTCCTGTAGTTCATAAGATAGGAGTTAGAATTGACAATCCTTCACAACCAGTAGGTTTGCCGAATCTTAACAGTGGTACAGTATTAGCATGTGGGTACAGTAATAATGATATAATTTCTGTATTACAGAATCTGATTATTTCATTCACAAAAACAATATCAGAAAACCAAATATTTGTGATTGATACTCGGAATGAAATGAATGGAGTTATAAAATACTTTCAAGAAAATCCTTCAGGATTAAGAGACTTAAATCTTCAAGTATTTAGACTAGGTACAAATTTTCATTTGAATCTTTGTGAAGTTATAATCCCTCTTTCTCCTGGTGGAAAAAAAGTGGATTTGAAGGTTCAAGCGTCATGGAAATCCCACATTATCAAACAAATTCTATTAAGTTCTCTTATTACATCAGATTACTTGTCTGAAAGGTTTTCTATACCTCTTGAAGCTCATATCAAAAAGACCGCAGAGGTAAATTTCAATTTTACCCTCAATGATGTCCAACTGAATGTTGGAGGAGCAAGTGCAGGCGACCCTAAGGTATCAACAGAAGGTGTTGACATGATGTTTGCAGATATGATGGCAATTGATGCACTTGTAGGTATTTTAGATCAATTTCGTTCCTTTCCAGAAGTTTGTTATTCTGGTTTTACAGGACATTTTAGTGAAGCTTTAACTAGAGAAAAAACCTTGACTTTCTTTCAATTTGGGGCACAGCCACCTATTATTCGAAGAGCTACAGTAGCTTTTCTTCTTCATTACCTTTCGGAATTAAAAAATGGATGTATAGTCTTAACCCATTCAGAGGAATACATTTCTCGCAAAACTGCTTATGGACGATCACGTACAACTATTCCATCAAGTTTAGTTGAAGCTTGCAATAATATATCAAAAAATAATGTTCTTCTACTTGGTACTCAGAGTTTAACAGCCCTATCTGTGAACATGGATTCTTTTGAAGAGATAAAAAATAGTATTTATCTAAAAATGGTATCTTTGGATGATCGTAATATAGTAAAATCTCTACATGAATTACTACCTGATAAATATTCAAGAGAACCGTTTTTAGGTATATCTGAAAAAGAAGGGTTATTATTCCGCGAGGATGTTCCCCAGAATGTAGGTTTCCATTTTAAAATCGATTCTCCTGCAATTCCAATTGATTTACAACCTGTTTATGTCAAAGAAGCAAAGCAAAGGGGTTCAGAAACACTTGGTCTTACTCCAACAAAGTTTGAACTCCTAATGAAGGCTTTAAAGCTATTAATTAGCCGGCCTTGTCCCAAAGATGAAGTAATATCTCTGATAGAAAAAAATAAACATGGAGAAATGTCATTAGACCAATTTTTACCTTTAGGGCTTTGGGATACCAAAGCCGAGGCTGGAGCTACATACTGGGCTATCAATGAGACAGGGAGAGATTATTATAGTAAACAATATGAGAATCTTGCGAAACTTCCTACTCCCTTAAGTACAAAAGAATTAGAAGTATCTCTTGATGAACTGAACAGATTAGAATCATTCTATGATATATCATCATCAAAAAGCGATCGTTTGGATACAAATACTAAAGTTAAGACTTTAATAGGTAGATTATTAAATCATCTTAGAGTTTTAAAAGTAACTTCAATTCCATGGTCTCGAATTGCTGAATACTACGATTTGACTCAAATAGAATCATTAGAATGGCAAGATTTTCGGAATTTATTCGAATTAGCAGACTCTATGTGTAATAACCTGATTCTTGAAATAACTCAACATTACACTGAAAGTAATCAACAAGAGAATCAACATGCTATACAAGCCTCTTCTATTAAATCAACTCAAGCTGAAAAAGTATTAGATGATTATTTACCAAATAATTATTTTTCTATTCTACAGAAAATATCACGAGAGTTAGATTTTGAAACTTATCCAACAACAGGAATATTGGATATTTTCTTTGAACTTCATACTAAACAACGATCTTTATTTGATGAAATAGATAAATCTAGGAGGAATAAATAACCTTTATGATAGACAGTCATCTTCCTCCTGCACTACAGTTGTTTCCACATCCTGAGCTTCGGGCCTATCAGACTAAATTCCTGAGATTTGTGGAAAAAAACCCACGAGTCATGATTCACGCTCCAGTTGGATTTGGAAAGACTATTATGGCTCTCATTTCAACAATACCACTTGTTAAGGAAAAAAATTATCAGTTATACATTTTTGTAAGAACTAAAGCTCAAGTGTTCCGTGTTTTTCTAAATGAAATCTATAAAATCGCAAATTCTAAGAAATATGGTTATTTAACAGCAGTACCGTTAATTTTGAAAGCGGACCTTTGTGTTAAGAGGGACCAAATCCAATTTCATAGAGGAGTATGTGGAAAGATTAAATGTCCTTTTTTAGAACAGACACGGTCAATCCCAGAGGAAGATTTTCCTGCGATTGTTGAACAGATCCCTATAACTGCGCATGATGGATCAGTATCAATTGATACATATAAAGAAGCGTTTAAGGAATTTGGATGTCCCTATTATGTAATTAAGCGTTGTATCCCATATGCTAACATAATTGTGACAACTCATACGTATTTACGTAGTAAAAATTTACAGGATATGTTTTCTCAGATAATATCTCAAAGTTCCTTTCCTAATAAGATAGCGATTATCGATGAGGGACACAATTTCACCGCGGATATTGAGTCAGAAATTACTATTAATGATATTAATAAAGCTAGGGTCCTCATCCCGTTGAAAATATTTGATGAATTACAAGAATTAATGAATCAAAACAATAGAGTCGAACGACCGCGTCATCTTTCCTTTGCTGGTCTTGATGCTTTTTTAGATCATGATCAAAAGCTATCGTTTATGGAAAAAGCTTACCTCCTAAAGATTAAAGATTTTTTAATGTCAAGGGGTGATATATGGATATCAGAAGAAAATAAACTACTTCAATTGAATCCGTTCCCCCACCAATCTTTTAATGTTATTAATCAGGATTTTAAACGTGTAATCCTTATGTCAGGTACTCTTAATCCCGTTTCTTCATACAAAACTTTGTATAACTTGTCCTATGCCTCACTACAAATCCCTTCGGACTTTCAATTCAGTTTAAACGGCATCATATATCATCGTCAATATACTTCAAAATTTAGTGAGAGAACCACTAACACATACGAATCTATGGCTTCCGTTATTCAAAGGCTTCATGAAAGTAATCCATTCCATACAATCGTATTTGCAACATCTCATGAATTGAAACAAAAAATACTAGCTCATATGTCATTATCTCAAATTTATATTGAAAATCCAGGGAGTGCTCCTTATTTTATAGATGAATTGAAACAGAAGAATCATGAGTGTATTTTTGGAGTTTTAGGAGGGAAACTATCAGAAGGTATTGAAATTCTTAATAATGATAAACGGAGTCTGTTATCATTAATTGTTATAGCTGGTCTTCCATATCCTCGGCCTAATGCCACAAATCAAATATTAGAATCACTTTATGCACAAAAATGGGGAGTTAGAATGGCAAAACATATATGTAACACGCTTCCTGTTACTAGAAGCATATCTCAAGCAATTGGAAGGGGTATTCGGTCTGAATCAGACTTTGCTGCAAGTCTTATTCTTGACTATAGAGCTGTTAAATTCCGGAATATGTTACCAAAAACGCTAGTATTTCGTGATCTTCAAATTATGTACAACGCGTATGATCTTTTTTTCGCTAAAATGAAACGAATTTTTGGTTTAAATAAGAATACATCTTAAGAAAAAAGAAAAAGGAACATGATGAATCTCCTCTTTCAATCCTTTTTTTCTGAGATTTTCTTCACTAATTTCGCTAGATCATCATTTTCTCGAAGGAGAAATAAATTTGTTTCACTTTTATTTACAGTCTCAAAGATTCTATATCTAAAATTGAAACTTAAATTTTTCAAACTATTCAATGCAATTGCTAGATAAACATAAGAGAAATCTTTCCCGAGATTATTAGGAATCTTTGATATTTGGTCTGAAATAAAGAAATCTATAGTTTCCGGTATCAGTAATAATATACATCCCTCCCCATCAATTATAAATCCTGGGAATGAAATATCTGGGTCTGATATTATTGAAAATTCCTTCTTAGGAAAGGAATAAGGAATCCCATATTCATATAATTCTGAAGAAAACACCAAAGAAATTCTGGAATCTTCGTTTACATAGGTAGAAGATTCATTTGCGATTTTATGATTCATTTTGGTGTTAGATCCAGTATTTGGATATAAATGTTGGTTTTTCTTCGCCAAGGATTGATTAATGATATTAAGATCCAAATCTGGACTAGATGAACTAGAACCCAGTTGTTTCAAGTAAAAAAATCTAGCTTCTTCATTTGTTTGCTTTGCTAATAAAAATACTTTTGGGATGTCAGAATCTATTTCATTTAATTTATCAATAGTTTCCGCATTGACGTCATATGCAATTATAACTTTAGCATGCTGAGCTATTATATCATTAATTGAATTAGATATACATATATCGGATTTGCCTTCCGAAAAGTGTAATATTGCTTTCTCTAGATTTAATTGAGACAGAGAACTAATAGGTTTTTCAAGATGGATTACATTAGAAAATCCATTTTGTTCAAGGTAATTCTTCAAGAAATTCGCATTATAATAATTATGTGTAACGATTGAAATACCGGATTGATATTTCGTTATCATTTTTAAAATCATTTGTGATTTTGGATGGAGAAGGTGTGATTGACTATTAAGAAATTCCCGTAATTTTTGCATTTTTATATCGTTAAGAAATTCAGCAATAGCGTATTTTCCTTGAAAATTTGTTTCTTCTTTTAAACGAAGTTCAAGAGAATTAAAATATTCAAGAGCAGAGGGAAACCCTTGGGATACAATTATTTTTTGAAGGGTTATTATTCTTAATAAATTTGCAGTAACTACTAAATGTTTTTTATGTACTCCTTCCTCTTTTATACTCTCGTGAATCGCAGTTAATTCCCGAAAAGTACTTTTTAGTGAAACATTATACCCAAGGTTTTGTAACCCAGAGATTTCATGCTTACGAAGTTGGTTTAGTAATTCAAGAATGAAAAAATATTCTTGTGGCAATGGAATTGAATAATGCTGAATATCACATTTTTCAGGTCTTGTTTGTATTTCTTCAAGTTGTTGTACCTCTTCAAGGTGTAGATTTTTGCATATTTGGCCCAATCGTTCAGTATCAGTTTCTTGGGTAAGACCTATTGTGCGATTATTCTTCAGTTTATTCATCAAGAATCTTAATGAACTTGAAGAAGTACCCATTTTTGCATCTACAATAACAACTAAGATAAAAAACTCTTTATTAATATATTTCTCTTTTAAGTCGTTTTTAACGGTTTTGGGTGTTGAAAGAATAACTGAACATCGATTATAATCTTGTCTTCTTGCATTTGGAAGAATTGAACCATTATGCACAGTAATTGATCTATCTAAATGGGTTTTCAATAAAGATTGGATTTTTAGTTGGTTGCTCCTCTTCATTAATAGGAGAATTTTAGGTGAAGTCTGTAGAGAAGCTTGACTATTCAAGTAAAAAAGGATTATTAATGATAAAATACGAGTTAAAGGTTTTTCTTTAGAATAAACTATCAATGTGTTATGATCATGTATTTTTGGTAATAGAAGTTGTTCAGTTAAGGAGGGAGTGAAATTCAATTTAGTTAAATGTGGAGAAGTTTCTGTTGTTGTCAAATTAATTACTTTCCAGAATTATCTTTTATTCTTCTATTTTGATTAGATTCAAACTCAGATGATTCATTCCATAAATTGGCTAGTGACTCATCTATTTCGAGCACCCAATTTCGATGAGCAGAACAACTCATGATTTTCGCCTTTTTTATCACAAGATCTGGGATTTTTCGATTAAGTAAAAGCGAACATACACCTCCAAACATGTTCGCATATTCACATATTTGGCATAAAGGACTATTGAGAAATATTTCATCAAGAAAAGGGATATCATCTGAAGGAATTCTGATTATAGTTGCCATCTAAGTTCACCTAGATTCAGAAAATCATTATCTATCTAGGATTATCTATTACCTTTAAAAATTCGAAATTTCTATAGAAGCTAAAAGAATAAAAAATTAGCAATGATTATGAATCTATTATTTCTTGAATCGCATTGTTTTCAGGCAGGAGTTTCAATATATTAATTAAAAACACCAAAGGAGAGGAGCTTTATTCAAATTGGGATCCTTAAAGTTTATTGTCATAATCTAACGAAATTTTATTATTAGAATTGTGATTTCTTTTTTCTGACACTTTTTTTAGTTCTTTTTCAAATATATAAGTGATCTTCAGAATAATACTATGAAAATTATTGATTTCTAGATTTCAAAACTGAGATTATAGGAGAAGGAATTGAGAATGAATGAACAAAAGATGAATTCATGGAATAAAGGCATAAAAACTGAATCTGAATTAACAAAACATCTTGATAATATCTTGGTAGAAAAACTTAGGTTTCAGACTTATTTAGAATTACAAATCACTTCTAAAAACTTGGATATAAAAAAAATAACACCAACTAATCAGGATCAACTGAGAATTGACCTAGCTGCAATAAATCAGTTTGATGGCTCAATTTACTTTTTTGAAGCTGAATTGCAGATCCATACCCAACATCCTACAATTTACCAGAATTTTTGTGATTATTGCTATCTGTTATGTCCTGATGAACAATTCGATTATCTTGATTCTGTAACAAAAAACCAACAAGTTTCATGGGCTGAAGAACAGGGAATCGGCATAATAACAATATCAGAACAGGGTGCTTTAAGAGTTCGATTAAATGCTAAACGTCAGACTTTACGTCCAGAAATACGTAAAGAAGTTCTTCGTTTGATGAATAAAAGATTTCATATCAGGTTTTCAACTGATCCACTATGGGAAAGAACACGAAATCAGCACTCCAAAATAGAGGTCTAAAATTTTTGCCACGAGTTCGTAAAAAACGTGTATGTACAGAAACAGAGAGAAAAAAGGCAGAGATTTTCAATCGAATCGATGAAAAACTTATCAATGGCAATTGGGATGAGGCAATTACAAATTTACAATATCTTTTTCGGAATTCTCCAAATCTCCGAGCTTTGATAAAGCAGAAGCTGGCTTGGGTTTATTTTCAAATGAAGGAATATTCCAAAGTAATTACTTACCTTCAAGATTTAACACCAATAGATAACTTAATGATTAATAGGATGATAATCGAAAGCTTAATTCATCTTGGAGAGGAAAAAAGTGCTATATGGCAATTAGCAAAGGCTCCTCTTAACATTGAGGAAAAGAGGAAATTAATGCTAATAATTTCGCCTAAGATGAAAGAGGAATTTGAGCTTGAAAATGATTTTATGAAAACTAATCAGATTGCAATTCGATGCCCTCATTGTACTAAATTCCTGTTTTTTACTGAAAATAGGTTTACCTGTTTTTTCTGTAAGTAATTGAAACTGAAGAGGATTTGTAAATAAACTAACTAGCTGAATTTTTCGATGTTTTTTTATCTTTAAATGCTTCTCTTAATGTAGTAACTTCTTCTTGAATCTCTAAATTTAATTCTTTTTTGATTTTTCCTCTTTTCAGCTGATCAATGAATTTAAAACTGAAATCATCAATAATGCTAGTATCCTCTTGAGATTTTTGGGTATTAGAATAATCAATATGCAAATCGCTTGATTCCTCAATTTCCTCCTTTTCATTATTCATTTCAGAAGATTGGTCTTGGACGGTATTTTCTAGTTTATTTGCCTTTGTTAAAGGATGTAAAGTATTTTCAGAATCGTTTTCATCTAAGAAATTATTGAATGCTCTTACATTCATGTCTTTCAAATTTTTTACGTCATCAGGTGTTAGATTAGGAACATTCAGCGATTCCCTTTGTTCGTTTGAATCAGAAATCAAATCATTCATTATTGTTTCAGCATTTAAATCATCATTTGCATCATCATTTGATGAAATATAATTAATTTCATCATCGCTATTTTTTTCAGGGACAGGAGGGTAATCGATCAACGGTTGATGAATAGTATCTCGATTGATAGTACTAGTACTATTAATTGTGGGAGAAGGACTATTAATCCTTGTATCTACTGTAGAGAGATTTGTTTTCTGGCCAAATTTAGGTTTCATTATTGGAGAGGAAGGAGGAAACTGAAAATCACTATTTGAAGGCTTTATCACATCTTTGATGTTTAGATCCACGTAAAGGTCGGGATAAGCAGTAGTTACTAAATTTAAACCTGGTACTATCTTTTGTACTGCGCTTAGAAAATCTTTACTCCTCTCAATAATGTCAAAATGCATAACTTTTTTCTGTTCAACTATGGTTGATATTTCAGGATAGTTACAATTAGGATATTCTAGAATGAGGTTAATGGTAGTTTTATTGGCATCTTCCATCACTCTAAATTCGAATTCCTGCAAATTTTTGAGAACAAAAAGTCTAAAATCTTGTGGCTTTGAATCAACTCTGAAATCAATTAAAACAGTAGTTAGATTGTCAATTCGGGAGTAAATAATTATTGCTTCAGGAATATCTTCAGGATTAAAAACGTCTTGTGTAGCATGGATGCTATTAAAATTGAATGTATCTATTTGATTTTTTACATCAATATTATCTAATATTTGACCAATAAAATAACCTACTCCACCACACAACAGAAGAAATTGAACGGTTGGGGAAATAATAAATCCACAGAGAAATCCAATAATTGTCGTTAGAGGGCTTTTTGATGTTAACATATCTCTTAACTATCCGAATATGATTCAATAAATGATAGAGATATATCGTATATATATCTGAAAAACATTCTACATTTCAAAAACCAAAGAGAGAGTAAATGAATTACTATCAAAAATGTATTCTGGTACAATAGAGGATATTACTAAAAAAGCCCAAGTACCTAAAGCTGCTACGAAAGTTCTATAGAGCATCTTCACAGGCAACCTTGTTGGAGCTACAATGGGGACTCTGGATCGAGTAAAAACCTTCATTGGCAAATCTAAAATCGATACAAGTGGTATCTCGTAAAGGAAAAGAAAAATTACCTTCTAGTGCAATGTTTGACTATAATTGTTATAACTATCTCCTAATGGAGTATTAATACCATGAATGATAGAGGTTAATATCTTCTGAGCTCCATGTTTGTCTAATCTGGTGTTGTTATGACTACAACGAGGGAGAAAAGTACATTGAGGACATCCTTGAGGATCTTTGCAATCACACGTTTCTAAAATATCATATGCTCTTTGAAATAATTCAGGTAAGCGATCTAATAGCATTTGGCATACACCTGATCCTGATGCTTGATCATAGAGTAAAATGTATCCTTGAGGTAATAGTGAAAGGCCTCCAATCTCGTTTAATTGTCCTCCAATATAAGGTAAGGAAGCGTGTAAAATGACATGAATCAAAGCATGAAGAGAAGCGATGTAAGTACTTCGGTCGATATCAACAATATGATGAGGTAGAGGAGGAGCTCTGAATAAAAGACCCTTTGAACGAGTAGCATAGTAGAGAGGATCACGCAATTTATTCATAAACGTACCATTTGGAGTTTGCATTGAATAAGCATAAACACTTTGAAGAACCTTTGTTTCAACATAAGCAATTTCAAGACCATAAACGAGGTGATAAGGAGAGCTTAATTCTAAGATTTCTGGTTTCATTGTAGATAAAGGAAACGTTTGACCCCATATACTCTTTGGTTTGATTAACTCTGCTTTCCCTCTCATACCATTAAAATAAAAACTAGTTACACGATATCTTCTTCCACCCGCGTAATAAAAAGCTCCAGGATACAATTCTAGCATTGCTAATGGCATAGCTCTTTTTCCTATCACTGGACCTCCACGAATTTTAATTTGAATTTCATGGTTTTTTCCACGGATTGAATAATTTCTTGCTTGTTCACTACCGAATTCTGTTGGTAATAAAACTGATTTATCTAATTGTTTAAGTAATCCTCTTTCAATAAGGTGATTTAGTTGATTTGCATACTCAGGAAATTCTGTAATATCTATGGGATGGTCAAGAGAAGCACAAAGTAGCTGATTTTCTGTTACATTTGGATTGGAATGATCAAAAAATACATCTTGGATATCTTGAAAATATCTATCTGGATATTTTTTATAGTAATTACTGATTGGATCTTCAGCGTTCAACATTATAACTGCAAGAGCTTCTTGTCCTGCACGTCCTGCACGACCAATTCGTTGCATGGCTCTGTTTACAGCTATAGGAGGAGTTACTACAATATCTAAATCACCAATATCAATTCCAAGTTCGAGAGTAGGAGTTGCTACAAGAAGTTCAAGTTTTCCCTCACGAAAATCTGATTCAACCTGTTCTCGTACTTTTTTATCTAAACCAGCACGATGAATACCTACACGTTGATTGATTCCACCTAATTTTTGATAAAGCAGTTCAACAGTCCTATGAGAATCCTGAAAAACAAGAATTTTCCCTTTTCCTTTTATGCTGTTTACTAAACTAATCATTCCATCTAGTGTAGACATCCCAGCAAAAGGTGCAACCATTAAGAAATGTAAACGTCCACGACGACCATTTTTACACTCAATGACTTCAATCTGTCGATTTAAAAGCTTTGAAGCGAAAGAATTCGCATTAGCTACAGTAGCAGATGCTCCAATAAACTGTAATTTTTGATTTACTACCCTTTCAAGACGACGTAATATAAAGTACATATTAGAACCGAATGTTCCTGAATAAGAATGAATTTCATCAAGGATAACAATCTTCAATCCGGCAAGGAGATCTTGAAACCGGCTAGAATTACGTCCAATCCCAAGATGATAATGTAAGATATCAGGGTTACTGATCAGTATTTCAGGAGGATCTGCAAAAATTTTCTTACGCCAATAATGCGTGGTGTCTCCATCAAAAACTTTGACTGATAATCCAAGAATAGTAGCAAAATCCTCTATTTTCCGTAATTGATCTTTTGCAAGAGCTTTCATAGGATAGATAAGAAGGAGCTGAACTCCACAATCCTTGAATTTTCGTATTTTAAGTAGTGTAGGAAGAAGGAATGCTTCTGTTTTTCCATTTCCAGTTGGAGCAACTATACATACATCTCGATCTTCATTAATAGATTTAATTGCTTGGTCTTGGAACTTAAAAAAAGTTTCAATTCCTCGATTTTTTAAGGCATTTACAAGATCCCGATCTTGTAAGATTTCAACTTTTGATCCCATTTCTCCACTTTGTTTCTCGAACAGACGATAATCCACGATTTGGTGTTGTGCAAATTGAACTATTCTTTGTACTGTGATTGGAAGATCTTTAGTAGATTTTTTATAGTGCTTTTCAAACTCTGAAAGGCTCATTACAGTTTTTGGCGAGACTGTTTGAATTGTTAACCCATCTTGCAGTCCTAATTCTTGATTTATAGGTAATTTCTTAATTCGACCTGAACTTGCTAGTCTAATTTGATTAGCTTTTTGAAGTTGAGCATTACCTCCCGCTAAAGCATAATATTTCTTCATACAAAACTCCGCTTTAGGAATATCCTTGAGTTGGAAATATAATGATGATAGTTGCTTCCAAGTTTCACGATGAGTAGTATCTATCTTTAATATTAGACCATAGGCCTTTTTTGCATCATCAGTTTTTTTTAGTTTGATAAAGCGCTTTGCTAATTCGGAAAGTAGATCAATTGGTGGTGATGGATTCGTAGCTTTCATAATCTTACGAAATTCGTGTAATAGTTCATCTAAATCTTTTGTGAGATGAAATTCTTCAAGTACAGAGCTATAATGTTCCCAATGATCATTTTTACTTCCATTAGTGATAGCCATAAATCAATCATAAATTATTGAAGCTTAGCATTCTTATACTCGAAAACGATATTCAGAAGTTTGTCCCTAGTCAACCTTTTTTTTTAATAATCAGCATTGTAATAATTACTCTATTCGTTTGAGCTAATTAATGAAGAGAGAAGATCAGAGAATGGTTATTTTATCAAGTGTAAAATCGATTTATATCATTCTTTATAAGGAGTATATATATGATTTTGGAATTTCTATATATATAAACTGCATCTGCAATCCGTGTCCGAAAGTTATCAATAAACGAACTATTCGGATGTTAAAGAAAATGACTATTGCAACTCAATTAAAAGAAGATAAAAAGGGATCTGATTGGAATGTTCATCCCCGAGATTGGCCTCGACGTGATCTTCGATCTCCAAATGATTGTTTTACATTGGAAGGTGAAGAATTAGAAAAAGTACAACTTCGTGCCTTGCAGGAAAGGTTTAACGAATTAGTACCCAAGATAACAGCGGTTAAAGATTTAGCACAGAGACAAAATGTTTCTAATATCAATTCATTAATTGATATATTACCCATTTTATTCACTCACACAGTTTACAAATCATACCCTCTTTCATTAATCGAAAAAAGAAAGTTTGACCAACTTACTAAATGGTTGGCTAAATTTTCAACATTAGATCTATCAAATATTGTGTTAGATAAACCTAAGACAATTGACCAATGGTTAGATCAAGTCGAAAGTCAATCTAAACTTATAGTTGTCCATAGTTCTGGAACAACAGGTAAGCTATCTTTTCTACCCCGAACAATGATTGATATGGAGAATTATAAAAACGGTTTTTTCATGATGTTAGAATCAACTACTGGGATTAATTTCCATGAAGAAAGAGTACCAATATTCTTTCCAGGATACAGAAACGGGAGGCAACTGGCTCAACGTGTAATTGGACATTTTGCTCCTATGATGGCGGGATCAGATGAGGAATATCATACTGCATTCCCTGGATTTATGTCTGCTGATTTTATGTCATTAGCAGGTAGAGTTAAAGCTGCTAAGGCTAAAGGTGAATTAGGAAAACTCCAATTAATCCGTGCTTTGGTTCATAACAAAGGCGAACTTGTTAAAATGAAGAAAAACGCGCCAAAAATGTTTGAGGCATTCATCAACAAATTACTTACAGAAAATAAAGGTAAACGAGTTTTTTTCATGGGAGTATGGCAACCAATAATTGAAACAGCCCTTAAAGGAACCGAAATGGGATTAAGTCACGTATTTGCTCCAGACAGTGGTTTCGCAACAGGGGGCGGGATGAAAGGTTATCAACCACCTGAAGGCTGGTATGAAACTACTTGTAATTTCTATGGAGTAAAGGAAATCAAAGACAATTACGGAATGACCGAAATGAACGGAGCAGGTGTACCTTCATGCTCAGAAAATCACTATCACATTTTCCCTTGGATTATCCCATACATTCTTGACTCCGAAACAGGTGAACCACTCCCACGGTCAGGCGTACAAACTGGACGTTTTGGTTTCTATGATCTGTTAGCAGAAACTTATTGGGGTGGCTTTATTACCGGTGATGAGGTTACCATTCATTGGGATGACTGTGGATGTGGTTGGAAAGGTGCTTGGTTTGAGAAAAAAATCCAACGCTATAGTGAAAAGCAAGGAGGCGACGATAAAATCTCATGCGCGGGAGTTCAATCTCAGTATGACGATTTCGTTGACTTCTTAACAGAAGAAGGAGAATAACTTCTCTTTTTTTTTCTTCTTTTTAATTATTTAAGATGAATCTGCTATATGAGAATGAGAAAGGTGATTATCAATGCAAACGGTATATGAGAAACCCAAAAGTCAAGTAAAACTCTCCGATTATGAAATTCCTATTGTTGCACGCGGTAAACTGATTAAAAATTATACACAAGAATATGGGGGTCGTTATGGGAGTGCCAAGTTTATAACTCCTGATGCTAACAAATATCTTGATCAAATCGTCTTAAAAAACCCATCACGTCTTAAGGAATTATACAATTTAAGTATTGATGAAATTCTTGATTATATGGACGATTTGGGTAAAAGGCTTGTCCTTGAAGAGAATGAGTACTTACAAGAATGTTTTCAGTTAGCTTGTGAAGCCTCGGGTCTAACTCCAAGTGTATTGTATACTACCTACAAAGCTTTGCCTATGTTTTTATCGAAACCTGTGCTCACTGAAATGCTCGAAAAAAGGATTGGTATTAAATATCTTGAAGAATGGGTTCCTACTAAATTGATTGATGGTAGAACCGTTTCTGTTCGCGCTTTTGGTGCTCGTACTGCTCATATTATTGCAGGTAACGTACCTTTGGTTGCTGCTGGTACTCTCGCTCGAAGGTGCTGTACTCGATGGGATACTATCATTAAACTTCCTAGTAATGATCCTTTAACCGCCACTGCACTTGCTAGAACTATGATTGAGATGGAACCTAACCATCCTATTACTAAAAGCGTATCTGTTGCATATTGGAAAGGAGGGGATGAATCATTTGAAACAAGGTTTTATCGGCCCGAGAATATTGAGAAAATTATTGCTTGGGGTGGATTTAATTCAATTAAACATATTACACGTTATTTGCAACCAGGTATTGATTTAATCACACTTGATCCGAAGTTAAGTATTTCAATTATAGGAAAAGAAGCATTTCAAAATGAGGAAACAATGAGAACAGTGGCTCAGAGGGCTGCCATTGATGTTGGTAGTTGGAACCAAGAAGCGTGTGTAAACTCTCGTGTGATTTATGTTCAATCAGGAACTACTACTGAAGAGATTGCTCATCTTAACATCCTCGGATCGTATTTATATTATGCACTGACTAATTTACCTTCACATGTAAGTACTCCAGCCAAAGATTTCAACCTCGATCTCAAAGGAGATATTGATGGTTTGCGGATGGATGAAGAATGGTATAAAGTATTTGGTGGGGAGAAAAATGAGGGAGCTGTCATTGTTAGTCAACTAGATGAACCAGTAGATTTTTCACAAAAGCTTTGTGGTCGAGTGGTGAATCTGGTTCCTATTGATGATATTAGTACAGCAATCCAATCCGTCAATGCATATACCCAAACAGTTGGTATCTATCCTGAAAGTCTAAAGAAAAAGATAAGAGATGATCTTATCTTACACGGAGTTCAAAGAATTGTCTCTCTTGGTTTCGCCCCGAATGGTACATTTTCGACTCCACAAGATGCTATTGAACCTTTAAGGCGTATGTGTAAATGGGTGATGGATGAATCATCTGTTAGAGATTAGTACTCTCTCCAAAGGAGGATCGACTAAAGAGGGTACTTTTTTTATGAGTACATGTCAATTTAAATGTGGTAATGAAAACATATTCTTCTTTTGTCTAATTTTCAAAGAATATATGTTCAATTGTCCTTCAAACTGTTCATATTTGATCAAAGGCCCTTGTTATACAATGAACTATTTTTATCAATTAAATGTAGAGATGGAATGCCCTAATCTTCATTTGATTGTAAATCATTCTCAAAAAGCAGATGAATTTCCAAATGTGGTTTGTGGAGTAACAGGAAATGTTCCTTCTTGTGCTCTATGTCCGCTAGAAGTTTTATAAAAAGAAAAGAAGTGAATATTTTCACAAGAAAATCATCTAATAAAAGTACTATTTCTGAAGAATATCGGATTTAAAATTACTTGTTTACCCATTGTTCAGGTGAAAACCAGCCATGACTTCTTTTTTCCTCTAAGAGCTCATCTCTAAAGTCAGGGAAATAATGGGTTGAACCTCCCAAATAATATTCAATGCTTTTCAATCCAGCAAGATCAGATAACCAAGTTTGAATTTTTTCATATTCTGTGAAATTTTCACAGAAGAAATTGAGTAATAGAGCTGATTGATCAAGAATTTTCCAATAATTCCATAAAGAAGCACCGAATTGAGCTGAAAGTTCACGTTTCAAATCATCATATAAAGGACGAGTCATTAAGCTTAATTCAATTCGAAAAACAACCCACAATCTCTTAGGGAAGTTTCCAGGATTAATGTGTATTGTTTCATCTATTAATCCATTCGTTCTTAAAAATTCCAATCGTTCTCCAATTGACTTAATATCCATGTTTATTCTTCTTGAAAGGTCAACTAAAGATAGTCGTCCCTGTTCTCTAAGATGAGATAGAAGTAACCAATCAATTTTCTGATAAGACATTAAATCTGCTTTTAATTTTACTGAATCTTCTTCAGATAACTTTAAGACTGGAAACGTATTGATTTCATAAAATTCTGGGTGAAATTGTTGAAAATAAGTAACTACTTCATTAATTTCATCTAGTGTACGATAGTAGATTGAAGCAAACCCTTCAGAAAGAGGCCGACCAACTGATATGTATTCTACATTTGGATTAATTCCTAAAAGAGTCAAACGATCCTGATGTAAAGGCCCACCTGAACGGAAACATAGAATGGCCTTTTTATAACCAAAAAGAGAAGGTGAAGGTACAATGGTGAATTTCAGAATGAATCGTTGTTTAACAAATGTTGAAATCTTGGATCCAACTTCTTCTGTTGAGATTTTATACTTTTCAGCTAGTTTAGTATAAGATACACGACAATTTTCCTTCAATTCATTGAGAAGGTAATTATCCAATACATCCATATAATTAGATACCTCCCTCGTCTTAAAACAAGGGATTAGGTGTTAGTTGAGAACATTTATAACTGTGAAATATGATTCTAATAGAACGTTCTTCTTTTTTCTATTAGTACTTATTCTAATTTTCAACGAATAAAAAGTTACTCCTTCTTTATTCATTAGTAATACTTTCTTCTTTTTACTCAAAAAATAGAATTTTATAAATTTATTCTGACAAATAGTCCTCAAATTATTCTGTTATTTGAATAATCATTTATTTTCTTTACAGTTCTTTTCAGATGTTGATTAAATTATTAATAAGCAACATGAAAAATAATACACGTAATCTATATTACTGAATTCTCAATGATAAACTATCTAGAGAATTAGTTCGATGGAAGTTGGATCAATTCATGCTAATGGGTAATAATGTTTTCTTAAGAGGACTCGTATTGGATGATGTGAATGAGTTATTCAATTATTGGAATAATAAGGATTTTATGAATTATAGTGGAAGAATTAACCCATATTCTAAAGAAGAATTGATAAACTGGATTCAAGCGACATGGAAGGAAAGAGAAGAAAAGAAAGCTTTCACTTTTGCGATTATTAAAATAAATGATAAAGTAATCATTGGAACAATTCGATTAAAGATTGTCAATATAATTAGTAGAAGAGCTGATATTAGTATAGGAATTTTCAATCCTATTTTTAGAGATAAAGGTCTAGGAACTGAATCATTAAAACTGCTTATAGATTTTGCATTTAATACTATGAATTTTTTGAGTTTAGAATTGAAAGTTTTCACTAAAAACAAAAGAGCAGTATCCTGTTATGAAAAATTGGGCTTTAAAAAAGTGGGCGTGAGGAGAAAAGCCGATTTTGTGGACGGAGAATATCTAGATGATTTAGTTATGGATTTATTAATAGAAGAATGGAAGAATGACAAATAGTATTGGTTTTCAACCTTATAATAGTGATTAATAATAAAAATTATTTCAGAAAACAGTTTTCGATAGTGAGGAATTAAGCATGTTAATTCGTGAGTTTCTATGTTTGGTAGAACATCAAGGCATGCTTTTTCATTTAAAATATCCCCCTGAGGATGTTTCTTCAGATATCATTGTGAGATCGAGCCTTATTAGTGCTTTATACAGTTTTGCAGCACAAGTAGAAAATGATACCTTGGACTCTCTAAAAATGGAAAAAGAAACTCTATTATTTAAAAAATCAGAAGGATTGATTTTTGTTTTGTTTCTCGATTCCTCTGTCAATCCTGACTGGTTTAAAGTAGAGCTAGATTTCATTCAACTGCAATTTTTTAAAAAATATCCAGAAAAAGAATGGTTAAAAGATCGATTACTAAACTTGTCTATATTCGACACATTTAAACCATTTGTTAATGAAAGGCTTTTGTTTTTGAATAGAAAAGTTTCTTTCATTATGCTATTGATCGATGAAGGATTAATTTCAGAGGAAGATTATCAAGAAAAAGAGATGAGGGCACTAGCATCAATTGTAGCGAAAAAATTGATGATTAAATTACAGGACCAGATTTTAGCACTTAAACTGCAAGAAAAAGATATTTTAAACTTAGTAGACAAGATGGTCGATTATGTTGAGGGAACGCATATTGAAAGAACGGAAGGTGCTTATACTCTCACCTGCAATAGCTGTTCAATTTGCAATAATATGAGTGAATGCTTTTTTGAAGAATTTCTTGACATTATTCTTACCCACCTTGGATATGAGACCCATGTTACTAGAGATGGTGAAGAAAAGATTTCTATTTCCTATTCTTCCTGAATATCAGTATTGGTAAAAAAAAAGAAACATTTTGCTCAAAGATCTTCGATCTGGTATATGGAGCAAATTTATTTCTGAGAATTACAACCATTCCTGAACTAATAAAGAACGTGTTCGATTTTCCATACCATTACTTAGTCTAAGTTGATTAATATCAAATTGATTGAATTCTGACATCCACCAGACAGAAATGGTATAATTATCAGCTGGAAGCTCATCAGTAACATAATCAATGTGCAAAGTTGAACTGACCTATAAGAATTCCATTGAG